>DATMAB010000013.1 GCA_035573675.1 Terriglobales bacterium | reverse complement strand
GGGCTGGCGCGCGCCACCGCCGATGTCACCACTGTGCTCGACGCGAGCGGCAAGGACCTTATCCTCATCGAGACCGTGGGCGTAGGCCAGGATGAGGTAGACATCGTGCGCCTGGCCGACGTCACCCTAGTGGTGCTGGTGCCCGGCATGGGTGACGATGTACAGACCATCAAGGCCGGCATCATGGAGATCGCCGACGTATTCGTCATCAACAAGAGCGACCGCGAAGGCGCGGAACGGGTAGAGCGCGAAATCCGCGCCATGCAGACCCTGGCCACGCGCAGCGACGGCTGGACGCCGCCGATCGTCAAGACCGTGGCCACCGAAGGCACGGGCATCGGCGAATTGGCGGAGGCCATCGCGTCCTACGAGGACTTTCTGGCGCGCGAAGGCCTGCTGGAAAAGAAAAAGACGGAGAACTGGCGGCAGCGTCTGGTAGAAATGTTGCGCGAGTCGCTGCTGGAGCGGGCCCTGCGAGAACAGATGAATGACGGGCAGGTCTCGCGGTATGCTGCCGAGGTCGCCCAGCACCGCCGCGACCCCTATTCGCTGGTGGAGGAGATTGTTTCCGGATTCGGCAAGTCCAGCAGAGCGGACTAGAGCCGGTCCGGCAGAAAAGGATTCATCGCCATGCCCGCGGTCGAGAACGTGATTCCCGGCGAGCTGACCATTCACGTGCGCGCGCACGAAGTGGCGAGCGCGCAGGGCGCCGTGCCCTGCTGGTCGTTCGTCACCGAGGGCATGAAGTTGCTGGGACAGCAGGAGATGGTGTTCACTCTCCGCCGCAGCGAGCAGGAAGGCGCAGAAGACTACCCGCCGGCGGTTCCGGACCTGTTCCGCAGCGTGTTCGAGCTGGCCAAGAACGGGGAATACGTCGAAGCCGGCGGATGGACCGAATTCCAGGCGCTCTACTTTCTCGGCCGGGCTGATGTGGCCGGGCTGCTGTATCTGCCCGCGCAGGAAGTGCCGGGCCTTGAGCTGCCGCCCGATTGCCTGCTGGCCACCATGCTGGTGGGCGACGAGCTGATGGCGGTGCAGTCCTTCGGCCCCATGCGGGTTGCGTCGCTGCTGGGAAACGCCTTCCAGTTCTATCCCTGGCCGCCCTGGTTCGACCGCACGCGAGGAAGCGTGCTGAACCTGCGGGAAATGGAGAAGGCCAGCCTGCTGGCGACGCTGCCGCGCGGCAGCCTCTACCATTGCGCCCGCGTGCGCAAGCAGCAGGAGAGCATCCTGCTCAGCCTGCTGCCCGAAGCCCGCGCCGAGATCCCCCTGTTCATGGACCAGGTACCGCGCGAACAGCCGCTGGCTCTGCTGACCCACCTGGACCCCGAGGCCAATGGCTGCCTGGTGTGGCAGCCGGGCCAGACGGGCGCGGCCGGCATCGCGCCCGAGAAGAGCGACGGTTCGCGTCCTTCAGGCGCGTTCCTGGCCTTCATTCCCGCGCAGGAACACAACCAGGGCCAGATCTTCGAAGACGGCTTCACCATGCAACTGACGGCCGCGGCGTGGAACGTGGTGCGCGAGGCCCTGAGAGCCGGACGCCCGTTGCACGTTCCGGGCTCGCCGGGCTGGTTCAGCCTTTCGGTAGAATGGATCTCCTGACGCCGTGCACGCCATCGATCATCTGGGCATCGCGGTCAAGTCGCTCGCAGCAGCCCGCGCCTTCTATGAGAAGCTCGGCCTGCGGGTCGAAGGCGAAGAGACCGTGGAGCACGAAAAAGTCCGCGTGGCCATGTTCCCGGTAGGGGAGAGCCGCATCGAGCTGCTGGAGGCGACGGCGGACGATTCCGCCATCGCCCGCTTCATTGCCAAGCGCGGCGAAGGCCTGCACCACGTGGCCGTGCGCGTCCCCGACCTCACTGCCGCCGTGGCCCGCCTGAAGCAGCAGGGAACACGCTTCGTCAACGAGCAGATTCAGACGGGCGCCGGCGGACATCGCTACGTCTTCGTGCATCCTTCGAGCGCGGGCGGAGTGCTGGTGGAACTGGTCGAGGATTCCGCACGTCCCTGAACGATGTCGGCAAGGGCAACGCCATGCTCATCCTCGCCACCGATACGTCCTCCAAGCACGGCGGCATCGCACTGGCGCGCGGCGACCGCGAGCGCTTCGAGGTGCTGGAGGTCGTTCCTCTGGTCGGTGGAACTTTTTCCGCGCAATTGATTCCGCAAGTGGCTGCGCTCCTTGACCGCCACCAGGTTCGGAAACAGGACCTGGACGGGTTCGCCGCGGCCACCGGTCCGGGTTCGTTCACCGGGTTGCGCGTCGGGCTGGCGGGCGTGAAGGCGCTGGCCGAGGTCCTGGGCAAGCCCATCGCTCCGGTTTCCGTGCTGGAGGCGATTGCCGCGGTTTCCGGTCTCGAGGGCCGCGTGCTGGCGGTGCTGGACGCCGGTCGCAACGAGGTCTTTGCGGGCGAGTATGCGGTGAAGGGCAGCCTGGTTCACCGCCTGGGCGAATCGCTGCTCTCGCGTGACGATTTCCTGGCGCATGCCTGCGCTGCCGTCCACCGCACGCGTGTGGCCACGCCCGACGCATCCCTCGGCGAGTTCCTGCGTGCGCACGGACTCGAATGCGTCGTGCTCGATCGCCCGCGCGCCGACGCGATCGCCCGTCTCGGCCTGCGCAAGCTGCTGGCCGGCCAGACGGTCTCCGTCGAGCAGCTCGACGCCAACTATCTGCGTCGCTCCGACGCGGAAATCTTCTCGCTCCCAAAGCTCGCTGGATCCACTACCAAGTCTGAAAACTAAGAACTGAGAACTGTCTCTTTGCCCGTCCGCCCCGCCACCGTCGCCGACTTGCCCGCGATGCTCGCCATCGAGCGCGCCTCGCCGACCGCCGCCCACTGGCCTGAGGCCGAATATCGCCGTCTCTTCGCCGAGGAGCCGACCCAGCCCCGCCTCGCACTGGTGGCGGAAGAAGACACGAGCGTCGTGGGTTTCGTGGTAGCCCGCGGCGTCGCCGGCGAGTGGGAACTGGAGAACCTGGTGGTCGCCGCTTCGGTGCGCCGCCGCGGCCTGGGCTCGCTTCTGCTGGAGGCGCTCCTGTACCGCTTGCGGGCCCTGGGCGCGGCCGCCGTGTTTCTCGAGGTGCGCGAGTCCAACCAGACCGCGCGCCGGCTCTATGAGCGCCACGGGTTCCTTTCCAGTGGTCGCCGGCGAGCCTATTATCAGGACCCTCCCGAAGACGCCCTCCTCTATCGCCTGGCTTTTCCACAGGTTGAATGAAGGGGATTGAACCTCACCAGTTCCTGTGCTACGGTGAAAGTCCAATCTCTGGCTTAGGAGGTCTCTGGATGGATCCCGTGCGAGACCAACTTCTGGCCAGCCATGAAGAGTTCCGCCGGCTGGCTACCGAGCACACGCAGTACTCCCAACGCCTCGATTCCCTCATCCAGAAAAGATTCCTTACCGAAGAAGAGAAGCTCGAAGAGGTTCGCCTCAAGAAGCTGAAGCTGCGCGTGAAAGACCAGATGGAGCTCATTGAGCGCCAGTACCGCCAGCAGCAGCCTGCTTAGCTCCTCCGGACAAGCCCCGGCCCCCGCGATGGCGGGGGCCTTTGCTTTTCGGAGTTCCGAACCTCAAACCGATATAATCACCCCGTACATGGTGCGCGACGGCTATCTGTACGCGGCGGGCATGCTGGCAGCAGCCCTGGTTCTGGGCTGGCTCACCGCGCCGTCGTTGGCCGTGGCTCCCCTGCTGCTGGCGGGCTTCTTCCTGTGGTTTTTCCGCGACCCGGAGCGCGCCATCCCTGCCGTGGCTGGGGCCATTGTCTCGCCGGCCGACGGCAAGGTCACCGATGTCTCCACCGTCTTTGTGGCGGGCGAGCCTCGCACCCGCGTCAGCATTTTCCTCAACGTCTTCGACGTGCATGTGAACCGGTCGCCTATCGCCGGAGTGATTCGCGCCGCCGAGTATCGCCGGGGCCAGTTCCGCAACGCCATGGACGCCGCCTGCGCCGAGCACAACGAGCAGAACATCGTCACCGTGGAAGGCGAAGGCCACACGGTCGTATTCAAGCAGATCGCGGGCCTGCTGGCCCGCCGCATCGTATTCAACAAGAAGGTGGGTGACGTGGTGGCCCGCGGCGAGCGCGTGGGGATGATCAAGTTCGGCTCGCGCGTGGACGTGATCCTGGCCCCCGAGGCCCACATTGAAGTCAAGATCGGCGACCGCGTGCACGGCGGCTCGAGCATTCTGGCCATGGCGCTCGTGACCGCGGCTCCTGTCACCGAGCTGGCCGCGCAGGGCGCGGCTCAGGGAGGCCGCTGATGCAGACCGCGCCCTTCCCGCAGCCGGTTCCCGCGGTTCCCAGGCGCCGCCCGCGCAAGGGGATGTATCTGCTGCCGGGCCTGTTCACCACCGCCAACCTGGCGTTCGGCTACTACGCCATTTCGCAGGTCCTGATGGCGCAGGCCAACGGAAATCCCGCCCAGAATCTGGACCAGGCAGCCAAAGCCATCGGCTTTGCCATCCTGTTCGACGGCTTCGACGGCCGGATCGCCCGCATGACCGGCACCTCCAGCGAGTTCGGCAAGCAACTGGATTCCCTCGCCGACGCCATCACCTTCGGCGTTGCGCCCGCCTTGCTCGCCTGGGTGTGGGGAATCCGGCTGCTTCCGCAACTGGCCGACGCCGAGCTTCAGGTGCGCCTGGCGCAGTTCGGCGCCATCGCCACGTTCCTGTTTCTGGTAGCGGGCGTGAGCCGGCTGGCGCGCTTCAACATCCAGATCAATCCGCAGCCGTCGAACCCCGGCCGCCCGGGCAAGAAGTACTTCGTCGGTATGCCGATCCCCGCCGGCGCCGGCGTTGTGGCCGCCACGGTGCATCTCTCCGGCGGCGTGCCGCTCACCGAATGGTGGATTTCCGGACTGTGGCTGTTGCTGGTGGTCTCGCTGGCGTTCCTCATGGTCAGCACCTGGCGGTTTTACAGCTCCAAGGACATCGACCTGCGACGCCAGCGCCCCTTCCGCAACATCGTCTTTCTGGGCCTGCTGTTTGCCGCCATCTGGTTTTATTCACGCTACGTGCTGTTCGTCATGGCGCTGGCCTATATGATCAGCGGTCTGCTGTGGCGCCTGCAGTACCTTTTCCGCCGATCCGGCACCACGCCCGAACATCAACATCAACCCAGTCCCGTGCGATGAAGCCGCAATTCCAACGCGTCGCCATCGTGGGAGCGGCAACGCTCAAGGGCAAGGAACTGAAGGAAGTCCTGGAGGAGCGCGAGTTTCCCGCACTCGACGTGCGCCTGCTCGACGATGATGAATCGCTCGGTCAGCTCGAATCGGTCGGTGACGAGGCTACGTTCATCCAGAGCGTGACGCGGGAGACGCTGGAGCACGTCGACGTCGCCTTCTTCGCCTGCGAGGAGAACTTCACCCGCCGCCACTGGCATATCGCCCGCGACGCCGGCTGCGCCATCGTCGACCTTTCTTACGCCCTCGAGGAGGAAAGCGGCGTCTCGGTGCGTTCCGCCTGGCTGGAGCAGGAGCTGGCGGAAACCCGCCCGGTGAACGGCAGCGCCATCATGGTGGTGGCCCATCCGGCAGCCGTCGTGCTGGGGATGCTGCTGGTGCGCGCGCGACGTGCCGGGCTGGAGGGACCCGCCATCGTCACCGCCTTCGAGCCGGCTTCTGAGCACGGCCGCCGCGGCATCGACGAACTGCACGAGCAGACCGTCAACCTGCTCTCCTTTCAGGGCATGCCGCGCGACGTCTTCGATTCCCAGGTGGCCTTCAACCTGGTCTCGCGCTACGGCGAGCAGTCGCTGCCCGCCCTGGAGACGGTGGAGCGCCGCATCCTCAGCCACTTCGAGAAAATCACGCGCGGCTCCGTGCCCGTGCCTTCCATGGTGCTGTTGCAAGCCCCCATCTTCCACGGCCACTGTTTCTCCGTTTACCTTGGGCTGGACCGGGAGGTTCCCATCGCGGACGTGGCGCAGGCGCTGGAAGGTGAGCACGTGGCCGTCACCGCCCTCGATGAGGACGCGCCCACGAACGTTTCCGCCTCCGGCCAGGAGCAGATCCTGGTGTCTGTGCGTTCCGATGCCGCCCGCCGGAACGGCGTTTGGCTCTGGGTCGCGGCCGACAACCTGCGCGTGCTCGCCCTCAACGCTGCCGAATGCGCCGCGCGTCTGGCTCCCGCCCTGCGCGGAGGAAGAGTGCAGTGAAGCTGGCTCGCGCGCTGGCTGCGTGTCTGGCGCTCGCACTCTTCTCCGGTTGTGGATATCACACGGCGGGAAGCGCTTCGCGGCTTCCCTCCAGCGTCCAGACCATCGCCATCCCGGCGTTCACCAACCAGACGCAGACCTACCGCATCGAGCAGCAGATGACGGCTGCGGTGGTCCGCGAGTTCCTCACGCGTACCCGCTACCATATCGTGAATGAGGCCGGCGACGCGGCCGACGCCGTGCTCCATGGCGTCGTGCTCTCCACCGAAGCGGCGCCGCTCACCTACGACTCGCAGACCGGCCGGGCTTCTTCCGCGCTGGTCACCGTGAAGATGCGCGTCTCGCTCACCGGCCGCGACGGCACGGTGCTCTGGGAGAACCGCGATTACACCTTCCGCGAGCAGTACCAGGTGTCGCGCGAGGTCTCCAGCTTCTTCGAGGAGGAGTCGCCGGCCGTCGAGCGCTTGTCCCGCGACTTCGCCCGCACTCTGGTCTCGAACATCCTGGAGGCGTATTGACGTGGTCTTCACGGCGACGATTGAGAATCAACGGGCCGCCATCCTGAGCGAGGGAGGGCCTTTGGGCGTACTCGGGGCCCCCGCCGCGCGTAGCGCGGTGGGGCAGCGCGCGGGAAAGCGGAGCGAAGGATCTTGGTTTTCCTTTCGGCCGCGTTTGCGAGGAACAAAGGGGCACTGATGCGTTCCTTCGCCGCCACGGACCGTTTTGCCGCCGAGGTCCGCGAACGCCGCCTGCGCCCGGCCTACGTCTTCCTCGGCGACGAGGTCTTCTTCCGCGAGCGCTGTCGCGACGCCATCCTCAGCCACCTGGTCCCCGACGACCTGCGCGACTTCTCCCTGCATGAGGTCGACCTCGCGGAAGCGAGCGTGGCCGAACTGCTCGACCGCGCGCGCACACCCTCGCTCATGGCGCCCTTCCAGGTCTTCTTCGTGCGCAACGTCAAGCTGCTCTACGGTCGCGGCTCGCATGAGGAAGAGTTCGACGCCATCGAAGCCTACGTCAAGCAGCCCAACCCGGACGCGGTTCTCATCTTCGTCGCCGACCACATCTCCATCCCCGCCGACGCCCGCCGCATGGAGCTGACCGACCGCGACCGTTATGAGCGCATCCGCGATACGCTGGGCGAGTACTGCGGCATCGTCGAGCTGGCGCGGGTGGAGGAAGGCGAAGGCGTGCGCTGGGTGACGGAGACGGCCGCCGCGCAGGGGGTTGCGGTCGAGCCTGATGCCGCCCGCGAACTGGTGGACGCCCTGGGCGCCGACATGATGATGGTTTCGACCGAACTTGAGAAGCTCATCCTCTACGCCGGCGAGAAGCGCCGCATCACCCTGGGGGACGTCGAAACCATGGTGCTGGCCGCCAAGCAGCGGTCGCTGTTCGAGCTGACCGATGCCATCTCCGCCCGCGACCGCGTCCGCGCCCTCAAGGTTCTGGACGCGCTGCTCTCTTCCGGCGACGGCGACGAGGCCGCTATCGGCCACCTCTACATGCTCTCCCGCACCTTCCGCCAGATGCTGGTGGTGCTGGAGAAGAACGTGCGCGACTCGCGCGCCATCTGGCAGGCGCTGTGGCAAGGCTTCCGCGTGCCGCCCTTCGCCGCTGAAGACCTCATCCGACAGGCACGCCGCTACACCTCGCGTCGCGATCTGACGCGCGCCCTGCGCCTGGTGGCCCGCGCCGACCTCGCCCTGCGCTCCTCGCCGCCCAACAAACGACTGGTGCTCGAGCAACTGGTCCTCGAACTCGCCGCCCCGCCGCGTCCCGCCGCACCCGCCTGGCAGCAGGACGAACTCCCGGTCTAGCCTCTTGTCTGTCCCGAGCGCAGCGAAGGACCCTTACGTCTTGCCCCCCGCTCGACCACAGAGAACTGAGAGCTGAGAGCTGACTCGCAACGTCTCCGGAGCTGCACGCCGCGGCCCGTCATCTAAAATCGAGACTGTGGATGTTTCCGCCTATCTCGCTCGCATCCGCTACGAAGGCTCCCGTGAGCCCACGGCGGAGACTCTGCGCGCTCTGCAGGTGGCGCACCTCATCGCGGTGCCGTTTGAGAACCTGGATATCCCCCTCGGCCGCCCGCTGCATCTCGGCACCGAGGCGCTCTTCGACAAGATCGTGCGGCGCCGTCGTGGGGGCTTCTGCTTCGAGCTCAACGGGCTGTTCGCCGCGCTGCTCGGCGAGCTTGGTTTCCACGTGGACTTGCTGGGCGCCCGCGTCGCCCGCGAGGACGGCCAGTACGGCATCCCTTCCGGACACATGACGCTGCGCGTCTACGCGCCCGGCTCGCCCGTTGCTTGGCTGGCCGATGTCGGTTTCGGCGATTCCTTTCGCGAACCGTTGCGCCTGGAATCCCCTGCCGAGCAGGCGGACACGTCCATTGCCGACGGTCGCCGCTTCCGCATTTCGCCGCTGGGCGACGAGATGCTGTACGAAATGCGCGAGAGCGACGGCCCCTGGCTTCCGCGCTACTGCTTCCCGCTAGAGCCGCGCCCCATGGAGCACTTCTCCGGCCCGTGCGATTACATGCGGACTTCGCCGGACTCGCCCTTCACGCGCCGCCGCATCTGCAGCCGCGCCACTCCGGACGGGCGCGTCACCCTCTCCGACTTGAAGTTGATCGTGACGTCCAAAGGCCGGCGCACTGAGACGCCCATCCGGGAAGAGGACTATCCTGTCCTGCTGCGTGAGCATTTTGGGATGGAACTGAGCGGATTAGCAGCCTGAGACCTGACACCTGACACCTGAGACCTACAAACCAAAACCGGCAGGCTCTTCACCTGCCGGTCGAAAACGGAGGAACGAAAATCCGCCCTAAGCGACGGCCTGCTTGAGTTCGCTCCGGTGCAAAGTGAATCGCTGCTCGACTTCCCTCCAGTTCACGACTTCAAACCAGGACTCCAGATAATCCCCGCGCCGGTTTTGATACTTCAGGTAGTACGCGTGCTCCCACAGGTCGTTACCCAGTAACGGCGCCTGGCCGAACATCACCGGGTTGTCCTGGTTGACGGTGGTGGTGATGGCCAGCTTGCCGTTGTTGTCGAGCACCAGCCACACCCAGCCGCTGCCGAAGTGGTTCAAACCGGCGGCAACGAACTTCTTCCTGAATTCCGGGACCGTTCCAAAGCTTCCACGCAGAGCTTGTTCGAGCGGACCCGTGGTCAGCTCGCTCCTATCCGGAGTCATGCTGGGCCAGAACAGGCTGTGATTCAAATGGCCTCCGCCCTGATTCCTTACTGCGGTGCGAATCTCCTCCGGCACCATCTCCAGATGGCTGAGGATTTCTTCGAGTTTTCGGTTGTGCAGTTCGGGAAAACGGTCGAGCGCGGCATTCAACTTCTCCACGTAACCGGCATGGTGCCGCGTGTGATGGATCTGCATGGTCTCTCGGTCGATGGTGGGTTCGAGTGCGGCGTAGTCGTACGGCAAAACGGGCAACACGTGTGCCATGAATTCACCTCGTCGGGAATGATTTCCACTTCTATTTAGATGGAAGGCCGGCGCGAAGGGATTCGTTGCCCGTGAACTGGCGTGATGAGAAAAACCGGAGATGTGCGCCCCCAAAAGACGAACGGCAGGTTCTACACCTGCCGTTCAGGGGCTAAATGCTAACTGCGAATTGCCAATTGCTTATCGCGCTACTTCAATCCATTCACCCTCGCCGCCAGCCGCGACTTGTACCGCGCCGCCGCGTTGCGATGGATCACGCCTTTGCCCACGGCCTTGTCGATAAGGGAAACGGTCTCGCGATAGCGCGACTGGGCTTCCTGCTTGTTGCCCGCCGCCAGCACCTGGCGGAAGCGCCGCAAGGCGGTGCGGAAGCGCGACTGGTTGGCCCGGTTGACCGCCGTGCGTTTCTCCGTCTGCCGGACGCGCTTCAGCGCCGAAAAATGATTTGCCATAGGTTGTGCGTTACTCCTGAAAGAATTTCCGATGGACTCCGAATCTAGTATTGTACGGGAGCGCCGGAGAGCGGTCAAACCCGCGCCCGCGGCGGCACCGCATGACCAGCAGCCTCGACCGCATCAAGGTCCTCATCAACTCCAACACCCCCATCATCCTGCTGGAGACGGTGGAGGAAGCCCGGGCGCTCTCCCTCATCAAGCTCGCCGCCAGCCAACTGAATCTGCCGGTCTTTGAGTGGAGCATCGCCGATGGCTTGCAGCGCGTAGGCCTGGCGTCCGCTTCCTCCGGCGATGATCCACGCGCCGCCAAGCGTGAGCTCCAGCGCCGCATCGACGCCGCCCGGTCTGCGCTGGGGGAAGCCAACCTGCCGCCGGTGGATTTTGCCTCGCTCGAAGCCGAGCGCGCCTCCGCCGCCATCTTGAACACCAAGGTCCCGGCGCAGATGCTGGCCCACATCGAGACCATGACCATCGAGGCGGTATTCGTGCTCAAGGATTTCCACCGCCACCTGGACGACGCCGTCGTCATCCGCCGACTGCGCAATCTGGCGCAGCAGTTCTCGCGCAGCCGCCGCGCCCTGGTGCTCACCGGGCCGACGCCGCGGCTGCCCGAGGAGTTGGAAGCACAGATCGAGCGCCTGCCGCTGCCCATGCCCGACCGCGAAGCTCTCCGCCAGGTGATTGAGGCCACCTTCGCCCGCCTTTCGCAGAGGTTCGCCATGAAGCGCAAGCTGGATGACGCCGGCCTGCATGCCATGGCCGCCAACCTGTGCGGTCTTACCGAGGACGAAGCCGAGCGCACCGTGGCCCAGGCGCTGGTCGCTCGCTACGAGCTCTCATCGCAAGTCGTCGTCGATGTGCTCCAAGGCAAGAAAGAACTGTTGCGCCGCAGCGGCCTGCTGGAGTTCATCGACGTCCGCGAAGACCTGGCCTCGGTCGGCGGCCTGGAGAATCTGAAAAAGTGGCTCAGCCTGCGGCGCGGCGCCTTCGAGCCTGCCGCGCGCGACTATGGCCTCGAGCCGCCCCGGGGCGTCATCCTCATGGGTGTGCAGGGGTGCGGCAAGAGCCTCTGCGCTCGCGCTATCGCCGGCGACTGGAAGCTGCCACTGGTCAAGTTCCAGACCTCCGCCGTCTTCGACAAGTTCATCGGCGAAACCGAAAAGCGCGTGCAGCGCCTCTTCGAAGTCGCCGATCAGCTCGCGCCCGTCGTCCTCTGGATCGACGAACTGGAAAAAGTCTTCGCCGGAACCGGTCCGGAGGCCGCGGCCGTCGATGCCGGTGTTTCCGCGCGCATGCTCGGCGCTTTCCTCTCCTGGATGCAGGACCGCCGCTCCGCCGTCTTCATCGCCGCCACTTCCAACAACGTCGCGGCTTTGCCGCCGGAGCTTCTGCGCAAAGGACGCTTTGACGAGATCTTCTTCCTCGACCTCCCCAACCAGGCCGAGCGGCGCGCCATTTTTGCGCTGCATCTCGCGCGCCGCAAACGGAGTCCCGCGGAGTTCGACCTTGACCGTTTGGTGGACGCGGCCCGCGGCTTCTCCGGCGCCGAAATCGAAGGCGCTGTGCAAGCCGCCATGTACGCCTCGTTTGCGGACAAGAAGCCGCTCTCGACCGAAACGCTGCTCGAGACGCTGCGCGCCACCGTTCCGCTCTCCCGCACCCGCGCCGAGGACATCACCCGCCTCCGTGCCTGGGCCCAGGAACGCGCGGTGCCGGCTTCGCTGCCGGAAAGTTAGCTTCGGGAGCGTCTTCGTAGCCAAACGACTACCGGACTAAGCCGAACCCCGTCCGTCACTCCCACCCTCGGTTGACTCCCGAGACCGCCTGGCGCTAGGCTAAAACGAATGGTAGTTGCTTCGGTGGCGAGGTTCGCTCCCGTTCACTCTTCCCCCCGCAAAGATTGCACACGTGGCCCACGGCCTGCGCCGCGCTACGTCAGGAGGTTCGCGCCCGACACTCCATGAAGAAGAACGTCGAGATCGGCCCCAACATCGAGACCCTGTTCGGTACCCGCGACGAAAACCTGCATCTCATCGAGGACGCCCTGAACGTTTCCATCGACCTGAAGGCGGATACGCTGCAGATCGAAGGCGCCGCCCGCGACGTCTCCCGTGCCGAGCAGATCGTCCGCGACTACGACCAGCTGCAGCGCGCCGGATACAGCTTCACCAACGGCGACCTCGGCTCCATGCTGCGCCTGGTGACGTCGGACGCCTCAGTCACCCTGCGCGGGCTGGCCGAATCGGGGCGCCAGCGCGCCGCCGGCCGCCGCGTGGTCCAGCCCAAGAGCCTCAACCAGCGCCGTTACATCGAAGCCATCGAGAAATTCGACATGGTCTTCGGCATCGGCCCGGCCGGTACTGGCAAGACCTATCTCGCCGTGGCCATGGCCGTGCACCATCTGCTGAACAAGCAAGTGCACCGCATCATCCTCGCCCGCCCCGCGGTCGAGGCCGGCGAGCGTCTGGGCTTCCTCCCGGGGACCCTGCAGGAGAAGATCGATCCCTACCTGCGCCCGCTCTATGATGCCCTCTACGACTTGCTCGAGCCCGAAAAAGTCGACCGCTATCTGGAGAAGAACGTCATCGAGATCGCGCCTATCGCCTTCATGCGCGGCCGCACCCTCAACGAAGCCTTCGTCATTCTGGATGAGGCGCAGAACACCACCAGCGAGCAGATGAAGATGTTCGTCACCCGGCTGGGCTTCAACTCCAAGGCGGTGATCACCGGCGACATCACGCAGATCGACCTACCCGGAGCGCGGCGCAGCGGACTGCTCGAGGCCCGCGAGATCCTGAAGACCGTCGAAGGCCTCCACTTCTGCTACTTCAACGAAAGCGACGTGGTGCGGCACCACCTGGTGCAGCGCATCATCCGCGCCTACGATGAACACAAGGAAAGGCAGGCCGAAGCCGGCAAGACGGAAGCCGAAGCGGTGAAAGCAGCGGAGGCAATTCCTCCCGCCGAACGGAAGTACACCGAGGAATAAATCGGTAGAATAGCGCGGGAGGAACGGCTGCCGGCCGCTTCTCCCGTTTCTCTTTGCGAGCATGATCATCGTGCGCCAATCCGTGCGGGGAGTGAGCGCGAGTGCGCTCCAGCGTTTTGCCGGCCGCGCGCGGAGGGCCGCCGGCCTGGCCGGAGCGGTCAACGTGTTGATCACCACGGACCGCGACCTGCGCTCGCTGAACCGCCGTTTCCGTCGCAAGGACAAGGCGACGGACGTACTCTCCTTTCCGGGGGCAAACGGTACTGGCGGGGACATCGCCATCTCGGCGGAGACGGCGGCGCGCAACGCGCGGCGGCTCGGCCACTCGACGGCCGCGGAGCTGAAAGTGCTCATCCTGCACGGCGTGCTTCACCTGGCGGGCTACGACCACGAGCGCGACGGCGGCCGGATGGCGCGCCGGGAACAGCGCCTCCGCCGCGAATTCCGCCTGCCCGCAGGACTGATCGAGCGGAATCGCAAGCCATGACCCTGCTGCTGTTCATCATCGGCATGGTGCTGGCAGGTCTGCTGGCCCTGGTCTCCTATGTCGAGCGCGTGTACTACGAGATGGGCAAGTTCCTGGCCCGGGAGTTCCAGGAGAACATCGAGAGTTTCGAGAAGAAGGTGGAACCGCGCCTGGGCGCGAACCGCAGTCGCGCCTCGCTCTCCATGTCGGTGCTGGCGCAGCTCCTCACCGCGACCCTGGCGCTGCTGGTGGGATTCTCCATCTTTGCCGACGGCGCCTGGGACTGGGCGGAGCTGGCCGAAGGTGCCGCCGCCGTGCTGATCATCGTGCTGTTGTTCAACCGCCTGCTGCCCTTCGTGCTGTTCGCGCGCACGCGCGGCGACTGGCTGGCGCCGTTCGCCCCCGTGCTGCGCGTGCTCATCTATCTCGCGCTGCCGTTCACCATCGTGCTGAGCTTCGCGCTTTCGGTGGCGGCGCTCACCGAGGATCACGCCGTCGAAGAGCCGGAAAGTCCGGCCGAAGCGGTGGACGCGCTCATCGAGGCTGGACAGGAAGAGGGCATCCTGCACGGCGCCGACCGGCAGCTCATCCATTCAGTGGTCGAGTTCGGCGAGAAGACAGTGCGCGACGTCATGACGCCGCGTCCGGAGATCGTCGCCGTCCCTTCGGACACCACCGTGGATCAGTTCATCGAGCTGCTGCGCACCAAGCCGTACTCGCGCGTGCCGGTGTACGAAGGCACGCTGGACAACATCCAGGGCGTGGTGTTCGCGCACGATGTGCTGCCCATGTCGGACGCCGAAGCGCGCACCCGCACGGTGCGCGGCCTCATGCGTCCCGTGCCCTTTGTCCCGGAGACCAAGCGTGTGGGCGCCCTGCTGCGCGAGCTGCAGAAAAACAACATGCACATGGCCATCGTCATCGACGAGTACGGCGGCGTAGCCGGTGTGGCGACTATCGAGGATCTGGTCGAGGAGATCGTGGGTGAGATCCGCGACGAGCACGAGGCCAAGGCTGACCTGGTGCGCGAACCCGATGGCGCCGTCGTGGTCCCGGGCAATACGGACGTGGACCGCCTGGTGGAGCTGTTCGGCGTGCGCCGCGAAGCCTATGCGGCGACCACGGTCGCCGGCCTGGTGAGCGAGATGCTGGGCCGCATCCCGGCGCAGGGCGAATCGGTCGAGGACGAGCAGTTGCGCTTCGAGATATTGGAATCCACCGGCCGAAGGATTGTGCGGTTGCGCATACGCCCGCGCAAGGCAGCGACTGCAAAGGCGAAATGATTTCACCGCCGAGAGCGCCGAGAGCGCAGAGAGAAGCTCACCACAAAGGTCACAAAGGCAACACGAAGGCGCAAGCATCTTGCGCGGTCCGAGTCCGCTTTGCGCCTCACTTCGGCTGCAACTAGACTGACCACCGGCCACTGAACACTGATGTCGTTCCGCTCCGGCTTCGTTTCCATCCTCGGGCGGCCCAATGCGGGCAAGTCCACGCTGTTGAACGCGTTGGTGGGGCAGAAGCTCGCCATCGTCACGCCCAAGCCGCAGACCACGCGCAATCGCATCCTGGGGATCGTCAACGTGCCCGGCGGGAAGGGAACACCGCCCGGGCAGATCGTGCTCATCGACACGCCCGGCGTGCACAAGCCGGATACGCCGCTCAATCGCAAGATGATGCAGGAAGTGCACGAGGCGCTCTCCGACCGCGACCTGATTCTGCTCATCGTGGATGCCACCGTCGAATTCGGCGGGGGCGACCAGTTCGTCCTCGACCTGGTGAAGCGCGCCGGCGGGCCGGTGTTCCTGCTGCTGAACAAGATCGACCGCATCGAGAAATCGAAGCTCCTGCCGCTCATCGACCGCTACCGCCAACTGCATGATTTCGCCGAGGTGATCCCCATCTCAGCGCTCAAGCGCGAAGGGCTGGAAGAATTGCTCGAGTGCGTGATTCGCGCGCTGCCCGAAGGCCCACGCTACTTCCCCAAGGACCAGGTCACCGACCAGCCGGAGCGCTTCCTCGCCGCCGAGATTGTGCGTGAAAAGGCCATCCTCGCCACCGAGCAGGAACTGCCCTACGCGGTCACCGTGATGTTGGACAAGTACGAAGAATTGCCCAGGCTCACGCGCATCTACGCCACCCTCTACTGCGAGCGCGACGGCCAGAAGAAGATCCTGATTGGGAAGGGTGGCGCCATGCTGAAAAGAATCGGTACGGACGCGAGAAAGGAGCTGGAGCGGATCCTGGGAACGAAGGTGTATCTCGAACTATTTGTCAAAGTACAGCCAGGCTGGCGCGAATCGCGACGATTTCTAGAAGAACAGGATTGGAGACGACAGTTGGGTGAATAGGCTGGCGGGCTAGCGGCTGGCGGCCGGCCGCACGGTGAGGTCGAAACGAGCATCGTTGCTCAGCCGAGCGAATTGATCAAGGCGTTCAGCAAGCGTCCCAACTCATTGCACTGTCGAAGCAGGATTTGGAGTTGTGCAGGCCTGACATATTCGAGATCGTGTGCGATTTCGAGCTGATTCTCCAGTTCATACAGTGAGCCTCTCGCCTGCATGAGGAAGTGCTTGAAGTCACGGTCAGCGCTGCGCCCTTTGCCTTCGGCGACGTTACTCGGGATAGATATCGCAGCACGTCGAATCTGTGAAGTCAGACCGTACAGCCCGTCCTTTGGGAAGGACTTTGTCAAAACGTAGACCTCCCGTACCAGATCCTTGCTCTTTTGCCAAGCCACAAGGTTGCGGAAACTCTGGGTCATGTCTTCACCAATCCCGGACTGGCTGGACAGGGGTGAGGCATGGACCGACGGGTTGGCAAGTCCAGGCTGCGGGCCGCAGGCTGCAAGCCGCCAGCTATTCCTTTACGGCTATCCCCAGCGCCTTCATCTTCCGATACAGATGCGAGCGCTCCAGGCCGAGAACCTCGGCGGTGCGCGAGACGTTGCCGTGGTTCTCGTCCAGCTTTTTCAGGATGAAGTCGCGCTCGTAGGCGGCGCGGGCCTGGTGAAGGGTGGAGAAATCGCTCGAGGCGCGGCGGCTGCCGTCGCGATAGACCAGCGGCGGCAAGTGTTTGCGGTCGAGGCGGCTGACGGTGGGGTTCATGATGACGATGCGTTCAATCACGTTGCGCAATTCGCGCACGTTGCCCGGCCAGGCGTAGCGCATCAGCACGTCGAGGGCGTCGTCGGTGAGTTCTTTTGTCCGCCGGCCGTACTGGGAAGAGAGCTCGCGCAGGAAGTGGCGCGCCAGCATGGGGATATCTTCCACGCGCTCGCGCAACGGCGGCACGTAGAAGGGAATCACGTTCAGGCGGTAGAAGAGGTCTTCGCGGAAGTTCCCGTGGGCGATCTCTTCTTCCAGGTCCTTGTTGGTGGAAGCGATCACGCGGGCGTCGGCGCTGACGGGCTGGTCGCTGCCTACGGGCGTGAACTTCTGCTCATCGAGCGTACGCAGCACCTTGGCCTGGGTCTTCAGGCTCATGTCGCCCACTTCGTCCAGGAACAGCGTGCCGCCATCGGCCTTGAGGAACTTGCCGTCCTTGTCCTCCTCGGCGCCGGGGAGCGCGCCCTTGCGATGGCCGAACAGCTCGCTCTCGATGCGGTCTTCGGGGATGGCGGCGCAGTTCACCTCGACGAACAGGGCGTCGCGTCGCGGGCTCTGGTTATGGATGGCGAGCGCCACCAGCTCCTTGCCGGTGCCGGACTCGCCGTAGATGAGCACTCGTCCGTTGGTGGGCGCCATGAGCGCGATCTGCTTGCGCAGCGCCTTCATGGGCACGCTCTCGCCCACGATTTCGCTCTTGGACTGGTGTTGGCGCTTGAAGTCGCGATTCTCGCTGCGCAAGCGGCGCGCCTCTACCGCGTTCTTTACCAGGATGAGCGTCTTCTCGAGCGAGAGCGGCTTTTCCAGGAAATCGAATGCGCCCAGCTTGGTAGCGCGCACCGCGGTCTCAATGGTCCCGTGGCCGGAGATGATGATGACTTCCGGCGCTTCATCGGCCTGCGAGGGCGATGGCGCGTGCGACTGGCGGATCCGCTCCAGCGTCTCCAGCCCATCGATGCCCGGCAGCCAGATGTCGAGCAGCACCACGTCGTAGGGACGCTTCTTCAGCGCCTGCAGGCAGGCCTCGCCGCTCTCCACGGCCGTAGTGGCGTAGCCTTCGTCCGCCAGCACGCCCTCGAGCGACTCGCGGATGCCGGGTTCGTCATCGACGATGAGGACGGAATGCATAGAAGACAGCTTCTGGCCGCTAGCTACTAGCTGCTAGCTTACAGCGTCAGGGGCTCCATGCAGAATCTGAGAAACCGATAGTCCAAGCCTGGAGCTAGTGGCTAGAAGCTAGGAGCTACAGGCTGCCCTGGGCTACGGGCAGTTCGATAATGAACCTTGCCCCCAGCGGCGCGTTCTCTTCCACGCGGATGGAGCCGTGGTGGTCCTCGACGATGCGGCTGACGATGGCCAGGCCCAGTCCGGTGCCGCGCTTCTTGGTGGAGAAGTAGGGCAGGAAGAGGCGCTCCTTCAGCTCCGGTGTGACGCCGTGGCCGGTGTCGGCGACCACGATTTCGACCGCGTCGCGCTGGCCTACCAGCGCGGTCGAGATGTGGACCTCGCGCAGCATCGAGCCTTGCATGGCCTCGCAGGCGTTATCCACCAGGTTGGCCAGGGCGCGCTTGAGCGCTTCCGGATCGGCCATGACGGCGGGGAGATCGGGCGCGAGGAACGTGCGCACGTTCACGCCGTCGAGCCGCCCGTTGAACAGCGCCAGCGCGCTCTCGACGATGGCGTTGACGCTGGCCGGTTGCGGCTGCGAGGCCGGGAAGCGCGCCAGGGCGGCGAACTCGTCCACCAGCGTGCGCACCGTCTCCACGGCTTCGCCGATGGTCTGCGCGCAGCCCTCGATGACCTTGACCGATTCTGAATCCGGCGCCGTGCCGCGCTCCAGGTGGCGGCGGATGCGTTCCGCCGAAAGCGCGATCGGGGTGAGCGGATTCTTGATTTCGTGGGCCACGCGCCGAGCCACTTCGCGCCACGCCGCCTGCTTCTGGGCGCGCAGCAACTCGGAGAGGTCCTCGAACACCAGCACGTGCCCCAGCCGGGGCGAAGCCGCGCGCGATTCTGCGTCCAGCGAAGCCGCCGTCACCATGGTTTCCAGACGAGCGCGCGGCACCGCGATCTCCATCTGCGCCGAGGTCGAGCCCATGCGGTCGGCCTTGCGCAGCATGCGCTCCAGGTCCTGCGCGACTTCGGCGGAGAACAGGTCGCGCAGGCGCGTCCCGGCAGCCACGCGGTTCGCCGCGCCGGCGAACATGCGCTCGAAGGCCTGGTTGGCGCGCGTCACGCGGCCCTGGGCGTCGAGCGAGAGCACACCGGTAGGCGTGCTTTCCAGAATGGTCTCCATGTGCCGGCGGCGCTCCTCCAGCGCCACGATGGCCTGCGCCAGCTCGCTGCGCGACGACTCGATTTGCCGCCGCGTCTGCTCCAGCTCCGCCGCCATGCGGTTGAAGCTGGCCACCAGCTCGCCGAGCTCGTCGGCGGCCGCGACTTCGACGCGATAGTCGAGATGGCCGGCGGAGATCTGCTGCGTCGCTTCCGCCAGGGCCGCTACTGGCCGCGTGACCAACCGCGAAAGGAAAAGCGCGAACCAGGTGGCCGCGAACAGCACCAGCACCGTCAGCAGCAGGAGCATGCCCATGTAGGTGCGGCGCACCAGCTTGCGTTCCGCGCTCAACTGCAGCGACTTGCGGCGGCTTTCCTCCAGGCTCTTGAGGGTGGCGGAAAAATTCTCCGGCAGCGGCATGGCCACCAGGATGCGGCCGCCGCCCGGCACCCTGGCCTCGCCCAGCATGTACTCTGCGCCTTGATACGCGAAGGGCTCGCGCGGCGGGGCGCCGATGGCGTCCGGCTTGGGCAACCGCCCGCGCAGCACGGGCCACGTTTCCGGCGCGCGGAAACTGGCCACCGCGTGGTCGTCCAGGAGGGCCAGCGCGAAGCCGCCTTTCAGCGTGGCTTCGTGGCGGCGGAATTCGGTCATCACGCCGGCGAAGTTGCCGGTCTCGAACGCCCGCAGCGTCTCCGGAGAGGACGCGATGGCCGCGGCCTCCGCCTGCGCGTTGCGCGCCGCGTAGCTGGAGACCAGTTCGGCGATCTCGTTGGCGTTCTCGCGCATCTCCTCCACCGGGCTGGAGAACCATTTGTCGATGGAGCGGTTCATCAGCCCGTAGGCGAACAGGAACAGAAAGATGACGGGCGCGAAGGAGAGCATGAGCGCGCCTACCACCATCTTGGTACGAAACTTCGAGCCCAGCACCCCGCCGCGCCGCTCCGCCACCAGCTTCAGCAGGTTGCGCAGCAGCACGAACGTCAGCGCTACCAGCAGCAGGAAAATCAGCGCGGAAACCGCGGTGAAGATCAGCGTCTGCTCGGAGGTGGAAGGCCGCAGAAACGTCAGGTTGAAAGCCGCTTGCGAGAACACCACCGCGAACAGCACGAAGATGCCGAGGGCCAGTGCGATCAGCGCTGCGACGCGGCGTCGGCCAGGTTCCCGGCTTGTCGGTTCGGGAGACAAAGGGCCCGCTCCGGCTGGGCGTCCGGAGTCATGCCCAGATTATATTCCGCGGCCGGGCGCTGCTGAACCCCGGCGCGGGGGCAAGAACGGCTCCAGGGGACACCCCAAGCACTCTGCCCGCTTCTTCTTGCAGTGGTGTTTGCCTACGCGCACCAGCAGGGCGTGATACTCGTTGTAGACCTGCGCTGTCGCGCTCGCGTTCGGCGCTTCGTATTTGCGAGGGCGAAGCCGCGAGTTTCGAGCTTCCAGTTTCGAGTTTCCAGACAGCGTACCTCTTGGCCTTCGGAGGAGCCCGACTTTGGTCGGGCCGTTGAGATCCACTACAGACTCGGGCCTTAGGCCCTGAGGGGAAGTCACCTGGTCTTGCACCATCGCGCGCTGGAACAGCTCACGGATCTGTTCGTACCGCCACTTCTTGCCAATGATCCGGTGCCGCTCAAGGATTCTGTGCGTATAGGCATCGACGACGAACGACGCGTGTCCGCCGGCGTAGAGCAGGATGGAATCGGCCGTCTCCGGACCGATGCCGTCCAGCGCCAGGAGTTCTGCGCGCAGTGCCGCAGTGGGCCGGGCGAACATGCGCGCGAGTGAGCCACCGTAGCGCTCGTCCACGTGGCGCACAAAGTTCTTCAGCCGCTGCGCCTTCTGGCGGAAGTAACCGGCGGAGCGGATCAGGCGCTCCAGGCGTGGCCTGGGCGTCCGCCGGACGCCCGCGACCGAAAGTACGCCGGCGCGACGCATGGCCTGCAGCGCCCGTTCCACGTTGCTCCAGGCGGTGTTCTGGGTCAGGAAGGCGCCGGCGATTACCTCGAACTGAGTCCTCGCCGGCCACCAGTTCTGCGGTCCCCAGGCCGCCCGCAGGGCTCGGTAGTAGCGGCGAAGGGCCTGTTCACGCTCCATCCGGGCATTCTAGAGCGCAAACCCGGAAGGACACGGCGGAAATGTCCGGAAGGACCAGCTGCGGACGGGCCAAGGTTTACCACTGTCATAACATCTGCCGATTGACATTTCTTGTCACTCCGCATAGGATTCGCCAAAATCACCCTGCGTGCGTCGCGGCGGCGCTGTGCGTATTCATGCCGCCTCGGTCTGTCGGCGCGGGCCGAGTCCAGCGCGTTCCCGGAGGGGAGAAACCGGATCATGTCACAGAGGCTGGGCGACCTCCTGGTCAAAGAGAAGGTCATCAACACCGAACAGTTGGAGCAGGCCCTCAAGCATCAGAAGGAGAACAACTGCCGGCTCGGTTCCTCGCTGGTCAAGCTGGGCTTCCTCACCGACGACGACGTCACCAACTTCCTCTCCCGGCAGTACGGCGTGCCCGCCATCAATCTGCAGTATTTCGAAGTGGACTCTTCGGTGGTGAAGCTGGTCCCGCAGGAGACCGCCAAGCGCTATCAGATCCTGCCCCTCAGCCGCGTGGGCGCTTCGCTGACCATCGCCATGGTCGATCCCACCAACGTGTTCGCCATGGACGACATCAAGTTCATGACCGGCTTCAACATCGAGCCGGTCGTGGCCTCCGAGAGCGCCATCATGGCCGCCATCGAGAAGGCCTACGGCACCTCGGCGGAAGAGGACCTGGAAAAGGTCATGGCCCAGGTCGAGGGCGGCGAAGCCGACGTCGAGCTACAGGCAGAAGAAGAGGAGATGGCCCTGGGCGAGCTGGAAAAGGCCGCCGACGAGGCTCCGATTGTCAAACTGGTAAACATCATCCTCTCCGATGCGGTCAAGCGCGGCGCCAGTGACATCCACATCGAGCCCTACGAGAAGGAGTACCGGGTCCGTTTCCGCATCGACGGCATGCTGCAATCCATCATGTCGCCGCCGGCCAAGCTCAAGGACGCCATCACCTCCCGCATCAAGATCATGGCCAAGCTGGATATCAGCGAGAAGCGCCTGCCGCAGGACGGCCGCATCATGCTCAAGATGCAGATCGGCGGCCGCAAGAAACAGCTCGACTACCGCGTCAGCACCCTGCCGACGCTCTGGGGCGAGAAGATCGTCCTCCGCCTGCTGGACAAGGAAAACCTGCGCCTTGACATGACCAAGCTCGGCTTCGAACCCGAATCGCTGGTCAAGTTTGAGCGCGCCATCCTCAAGCCCTTCGGCATGGTCTTAGTCACCGGGCCGACGGGGTCGGGGAAAACCAACACGCTGTACTCCGCCATCTCGCGGTTAAACACGCCGGACACCAACATCATGACCGCCGAGGACCCGGTGGAGTTCCAGCTCGCCGGGGTCAACCAGGTGCAGATGAAGGAGTCCATCGGGCTGAACTTCGCCGCCGCGCTGCGCGCCTTCCTGCGCCAGGACCCGAACATCATCCTGGTGGGCGAGATTCGCGACTTCGAGACCGCGGAAATCGCCATCAAGGCGGCGCTCACCGGCCACCTGGTGCTGTCCACGCTGCACACCAACGGCGCCCCGGAGACCATCAGCCGGCTGATGAACATGGGCATCGAGCCCTTCCTGGTGGCCACCTCGGTGCACCTCATCGTGGCCCAGCGCCTGGTGCGCCGCATCTGCAAGGATTGCATCGAGGAAGTGGATCTGCCCTACCAGGCCAAGGTGGAGGCCGGTTTCGGTCCCGACGAAGCCAAGACGGCCAAGATCTTCAAGGGCAAGGGTTGCGGCACCTGTAACAACACCGGCTACAAGGGCCGCGCCGGTTTGTATGAAGTGATGGAAGTCGACGACGAATTGCGTGAGCTGATTCTGGTGGGTGCCTCGGCACTCGAACTCAAGAAGAAGGCCGTGGAGCGCGGCATGTTCACGCTGCGCCGCAGCGGGCTCATCAAGGTGATGGACGGGGTCACGACGCTGGAAGAAGTGGCCCGCGAGACCGTGCACTGAGTACGGAGAAAGCGAGAGGATCATCGTGGCTACGGCGACCCTGAGCGATCTGCTCAAGAAGATGCTCGACATGGGAGGCAGCGACCTCCACATCACCACCAATTCGCCGCCCCAGATCCGCGTGCACGGGCACCTGAACCCGCTGGACATGCCGCCGCTCACGCCCGCGGAGACCAAGCAACTGGCCTACAGCGTCATGACCGACGCCCAGAAGCACCGCTTCGAGGAGAACTTGGAGCTGGACTTCTCTTTCGGCCTGAAGGGCCTGGCGCGCTTCCGCGCCAACTGCTTCAACCAGCGCGGCGCCACCGCCGCCGTCTTCCGCGTCATCCCCTTCGAGATCAAGTCGTTCGCGCAACTCAACCTGCCGCCGGTCGTCGCCAAGCTGTGCGAGAAACCGCGCGGCCTCGTGCTGGTGACAGGCCCGACCGGTTCGGGCAAGTCCACCACGCTCGCCGCCATGCTGGACAAGATCAACAGCGAGCGCCACGAGCACATGATCACCATCGAGGACCCCATCGAGTTCGTACACCAGCACAAGAAGTGCCTGGTGAACCAGCGCGAGGTCCATTCCGACACCAAGTCGTTCACCAACGCCCTGCGCGCCGCACTGCGCGAAGACCCCGACGTCGTGCTCATCGGCGAGATGCGCGACCTGGAGACCATCGAATCCGCCCTGCGCATCGCGGAAACCGGCCACCTCACCTTCGGGACTTTGCACACCAACTCTGCGTCCTCCACCATCAACCGCGTCATCGACGTATTCCCGGCGCACCAGCAGTCGCAGATCCGCGCCCAGCTCTCGCTGGTGCTGGAGGGCATCCTCTGCCAGGCCCTCCTGCCCAAGATCGGCGGCCAGGGCCGTTGCATGGCCATGGAGATCCTGATTCCCAACGCCGCCATCCGCAACCTGATCCGTGAAGACAAGATTCACCAGATTTACTCCGCCATGCAGGCCGGGCAGGACAAGTTCGGCATGCAGACCTTCAACCAATCGCTGGCTTCGCTGTACTTCCAGAAGCTGATTACGCTGGAAACCGCTATGCAGCGCTCGTCCAACCCCGACGAGTTGCAGGAAATGATCAACCGGGGCGCGGCCGGCAAGGCTGCGCCGCCGGCGGCGGTGCGCCGCTAGGGGTTCGCGCCGCCAGGCATTCGAATCACGGGAGGTGAATATGCCGACGTTCACGTTTACCGGCCTGGATGCTACCGGGAACAAAGTCTCCGGCGAACGGGTGGCGGTCAACAAACAGGTGCTGGACCAGATGCTGCGCCGCGAGCGCATCACCCCCAGCGCCATCAAGGAGAAGGGCAAAGAATTCGCCCTGCCGAAGTTTGGTTCCGGCAAGGTGGCCACCAAGGATATCGGCATCTTCCTGCGCCAGTTCTCGGTCATGATCGATGCCGGTCTGCCGCTGGTGCAGTGTCTGGAAATCCTGGCTGCGAACCAGGAAAACGCCACCTTCCAGCGCGCCATCACCGGGGTGCGCTCCTCGGTGGAAGGCGGTTCCACGCTGGCCAACGCCATGCGCCAGTTCCCCAACATCTTTGACGACCTCAAGACCAACATGATCGAGGCCGGCGAGACGGGCGGCATTCTCGACCAGATCCTGCAGCGCCTGGCCACCTACGTGGAGAAGGAGGTCAAGCTCAAGTCGGCCATCAAGTCCGCCCTCATCTACCCGGTTTCCGTCATCAGCATCGCCATCCTGGTGGTGGCCGGTCTGATGATCTTCGTCGTTCCCATCTTCAAGAACCTGTTCACCGGACTCGGGGTCGAGTTGCCCCTGCCCACCCGCATCGTGCTGGGCATCAGCGGCGGGCTGGGCTACTTCTTCCTCAAGCTCTGGTGGCTGTGGATTCCGGGCGTGATCGCGCTGGTTTGGGGCTTCAAGCAGTTCCTCAAGGATCCACGCGGGCGCTACGCCTTCGACAAGTTCATGCTCAACCTGCCGGTCATCGGCATGTTGCTGCGCAAGATCGCCGTGGCCCGCTTCACCCGCACGCTGGGCACGCTGATCGCCTCCGGCGTACCCATCCTCGACGGGCTCACCATCACTGCCCGCACCTCGGGCAACGCCGTGATGGAGGAGGCGCTCATGAAAGTGCGCAGCGCCATCGAACAGGGCCGCACCATTGTCGATCCCTTGCGGGAGAGCGGCGTCTTCCCCAACATGGTGTCGCAGATGATCGGCGTGGGCGAGGCCACCGGCGCCATGGATGCCATGCTGCAAAAGATCGCGGATTTCTACGAGGACGAGGTCGATGCTGCCACCAAGGACATGCTCACCTTGCTGGAGCCCATGATGATCGGCTTCCTGGGCGTGGCCGTCGGCGGCATCATCATTGCTCTCTATCTGCCGCTGTTCGCCATGATCGGCAAACTGTCGGGCTGAGACTCGAACGGCGTCCCGGGCTTGCGCCCGGGACGCCTCCGCGGACTCCGACCCTTTCTCCGCGGCCGGGCTGAAGGATGACACCGGAATTCAACGAGCGCACCTGGCTGGCCTGGCTGGTCAAGGTGCGCATCATTGTCATCACCTTCCTGCTGGCCATCGAGCTGGCCATCATCCGGCTTACCCGCACCAACGTTCCGGAGAACATCTTTCTCTCCGTCATCCTGCTCTGGTACACCATCGCTGTCTTTTTTGCCCTGCTGGTCTCCCTCTGGGACGACTACCGGATGCAAGCCCGCTTGCAGGTCTTCACCGATCTGCTCTTCGCCACAGTGGTGGTCTACGTCACCGGCGGCATCGACTCCTATTTCCACATCTTCCTGTTTCCGCTGGTGGTCATCGTGGCCAGCATCCTGATGACCCGCGCCTGGGCCTACCTGGTGGCCGCGCTCTCCTTCATCTGCTACGGGGCGCTCCTGGAGCTGACCTATGTGTTCGAAGTGATCCGTCCTTTCTCCGTGACCCGTCCCGACCTGAAGGCGCTTCAGGCCACTATCTTCATCAACCTGTTCGGTTACCTGCTGATCGCCTATCTTTCCAGCACGCTGGCCATGAAGCTGCGGCAGGTGGACGTGCAACTGCAGGACGCCTCGGGCGCCCTGGAAAACCTGCAGGCCCTGCACGAGAACATCATCAACTCCATGAGTGGCGGCCTGATCACCACCGGGCTCGATGGCCACATCAGCCTGCTCAATGCCCCGGGCCAGCGATTGCTCGAGCGCCGGGCCGCCGAAGTCTTCGGGCTCCCGGTGAACCGTCTTTTCCTCGACCGGCTGCCGGCGGTGGGCTCCTTCCGCACCCACGGCGAGGTCCGCTACCAGTCGCCCAGCGGCCAGGAGAAGACGTTCGCCGTCACCGCTTCGGCGCTTACGGTGCCCGAGCGCGGCACCATCGGGTACGTCTACGCCTTCGACGACCTCACCGACATCCGCCGCCTGGAGCGCGAAGTCCGCATGCGCGACCGCCTGGCCGCCGTCGGCCGCATGGCCGAGGGCATCGCCCACGAGATCAAGAATCCGCTCTCTTCCATTGCCGGCTCCGTGAAGGCCCTCTCCGAGCATTCGCCGCTCGACGACGAGCAGCGCACCCTGGCCGAGATCGTCACCCGCGAATCCCAGCGCCTGAACAACATCATCAACGAGTTCCTGGCCTACTCGCGCGAGAAGGGCTACGAGTTTTCCCGCCACGATCTTCGGCCTCTGCTCGAGGACACGCTCAAGCTGCTGGAGAACCGGCCCCAGCCCGCCCACGCGCCCTTCCACATCGTGCGCGACTACCGGACCGCGGAGGCCCACGCTATCGTGGACGGCAACCGCATGAAACAGGTCTTCTGGAACTTGTGTGAGAACGCGGTCCGCGCCATGCCCGAAGGCGGCACGCTCAGCGTCTCGCTGCTTCCCCGGAACGGGTGGTGGCAGATCCGTTTCGCCGACACCGGCCATGGCATCCCCCCGGACAAGCTGGACAAGATCTTCGAGCCCTTCCAGTCCGACTTCGAGGGCGGCATGGGCCTGGGCCTGGCCATCGTCTACCAGATCGTGCAGGCGCATGACGCCCGCATCTCGGTGCACTCGGCTGATGGCCAGGGCGCCGAGTTCCTGCTCGAAATCAAGCGTGCCGACGTTCCCGACGTGCCCGGAGCGCCCGCTGCCGTCCCGGAAACCGCACAGCAGGTGGCCAATGGCTAACATCCTGGTCTGCGACGACAACGTCTCCGCCTGCCAGCTCCTGGAGATGATGCTGCGCAAGGACGGCCACAAGGTGGAGACCGTCACCTCGGGCGAAGCCGCGCGCAAGAAGATCCGGTCGGCGCTCTACGACGTCATCGTCACCGATATCAAGATGCCGGTCACCGACGGCATCGAGGTCCTTCGGTTCGCCCGCCAGACCTCGCCCGATTCCGCCGTCGTGCTCATGACCGCCGTGGGCGAACTGGAAACCGCCATCCAGGCCGTGAAAGCCGGCGCTTTCGATTACATCCTCAAGGAGACCAACCTGGTCGACGAGGTGCGCCTCTCTATCGCGCGCGCCACGGAGACCCTGAACCTGCGCCGCCAGAACCTGGCCTTCCGCCGCGACGCCGCCAGCCGCAACTCGCTGGAAAACATCATCGGCTCATCGGCTGCCATGGAAAAGCTCAAGGAAACGGTGCGGGCCGTCGCCCCCACCGGCTCCAGCGTCCTCATCCAGGGCGAGAGCGGCACCGGCAAGGAGTTGGTGGCGCGCGCCATTCACACCTGCTCGCCCCGCGCCGCCGAGCCCTTCGTCTCCGTCAACTGCGGCGCTTTTCCGGAAACGCTGCTGGAAAGCGAACTTTTCGGCTACGTGAAGGGCGCCTTCACCGGCGCCACGCAGAACAAGCGCGGCCTGTTCGAAGCCGCCGGCGGCGGCACCCTCTTCCTGGACGAAGTCAGCGAAATGAGCCTGGCCATGCAGGTCAAGCTGCTGCGCGTGCTGCAGGAGCGCTGCCTGCGCCCCGTGGGCGGCACGCAGGAAGTCGGCGTCGATGTGCGCGTCATCTCCGCCACCAACAAGGAACTTGAGCAGGCGGTGGCCGACGGCGCGTTCCGCGAGGACCTGTACTACCGCCTCGCCGTCATCCCGGTGCGGGTGCCGCCGCTGCGTGAACGTCGCGACGACATCCCGTTGCTGGCCAATCATTTCCTCAAGAAGTACGCGCCCGCCGCCGGCAAATCCATCCGCCGCATCGCCGCCGCGGCGCTCGAGCAACTGAACGCCTACGACTGGCCGGGCAACGTGCGCCAGCTCGAGAACACCATCGAGCGCGCCGTCGCTCTGGAAGCCTCCGACGAGCTGCACGTCCAGCTGCCCCAGGAGCGGCCTCGCGCCCGCGGCCCCGCTGCCGTCTCGGCTCCCTTCACCGTCCCGCCCGACGGGCTCGACCTCGAGCGTTATGTCGCCGAAGTCGAGCGCTCGCTCATCGAGAGCGCCCTGCGCCAGTCCGGCGGCGTCCAGACCCGCGCCGCCGAACTCCTCAAGCTCTCCTACCGCTCCTTCCGGCACTTGTTGAAGAAATACTCGGTGTGACGCTGCAATTGGCTCTTAGCCTTTGGCTCATAGCCAAATGCTTGGAGCTAAGCTGGTAGCCCAGGCTTGAGTTTCGCTTCTCCAGCGATGTCTTGAATGTGCCGTCATCCTGAGCGAGGGAGAAACGCGCGCGCCTACGCCGCAGCCGCGCATCACGGTGCGGCTGATCGTGCACGGGTAGCCCGAGCGAAGGACCTGGGTGTTTGCGGGGCACGTCAAAGCCAAGAGCCAAGAGCCAAAAAGCCAAAAGCTAGCGGCTAGCAGCTACTCGCTAGTCGCTTTCTTTTTCAACTCCTGCTTCCACCCCAGGATCCGCGCCTTGTTTCCTTCCGCTTCGGCTTCCGCGATCATGCCCTTCTTTTGATACAGGATGGAGAGGCTGGTGTGGGCCAGCACGTCGTTGGGATCGAGTTCGGCGGCTCGCTTCGCCACCTCGATGGCTTCGTCGTAGCGCTCCAGGTCCTGATAGGCGCGCGCCAACCCGTGCAGCGCGTCAGCGAACGCGGGGTCGATCTCCAGCGACCGCTGATACTCCGCCACCGCCTCTTCGTGCCGGCCCTCGGCGAACAGGTCCAGCGCCGCGTAGTAGTGGTCTTCCGCCGTGTGTCGGTTGCTGGAATCGCTCATCCTCGCCGGATTCTAGCACGCAGCTCTTTGTCGCCTATCGCCTACTGCTTACTCCTTACTGCTCACTGCGCCCTCTTCCCCGCTATACTCGAAGCGACACGCAAATGCGCTACATCCTCCGCTTCCTCTGGAACGCCACGCGCGGGCATCGTCTGGCGCCCTGGCGCAGTCCTTATCTCAAGTGGCGCATCGAAACCTATTGCGGCTTGAAGATGAACCAGGTCGGTTTTCTCGAGTTCTGGGGATTCTTCTGGCGCGAGCGCCACAACCTGACCCGCTTCCTTGAATGGACCGCCGAGATGGATCGCTACGCCCGCCCTAAACCCAAGAATCCCTAGCTACGGATTTCACGGATCAACACGGAAGTCCGCTTGTGGCCTGCGGTTGGCACAGAGTCTTGGGAAAGCACTTCGAAGGCAGGTGTTGCGGTTGAAAGGAAAATGAAGGAATCCGTGTTAATCCGTGTGCATCCGTGGCCGGCTTTTCATCCCCCTGCCGGCGCTTCGCCGAACAGCACGCCGACATCGCTGCCCTTGTCCGCGCCCAGCGCGCGCGCCGCGGCGCCACGGTGCGTCGCGATCTCGAGATATCCCATCGACCCCAGGATGCCGAACACCTCGCCGGCCGCGCCTTCCGCGTAGGCCTTGCGCATGCGCAGCACTTCGTTCTTGCCGATCAGGATCTTGAACGGCGGCGGCTCGGGTTCGAACAATTGCGGCACGTCCTTGGGTGTGAAGTTGGTGATCAGGTTGCCGAACTTGTCCACTTTCAGCACCACGCCTTTCATCAGCTTCTCGCTGATGGGCTTGGGCTTGGGAGCCGCGAAGCGCACGAAGTCGGTGATCTCGTCGCCGAACTTCGTCACCTCCACGCCCTTGCTCAGCCATCCGGCCACGGCCGCGAACAGGTCGCGTCCGTGGAAGGTCTGGCTCATGGGCTGCAGAAAGTAGTGGTCCGCGGTGATGTGGAAGACCTGCAGCCGCTCTTCCATCTCGTACACCAGCGAGAGCACCCCGTTATCCGGCGCCAGGAAGACGTGCTTCTCGGTCACCGCCAGCAGCGGACGCCGCGACGTCCCCACGCCCGGATCCACCAGCACGATGTGCAGCGTGTTGGACGGAAAGTAGCGGTAGGCCTGGGCGATGGTCAGCGCGCCGTCCAGCACGTCATAGGAGTGCAGGTGGTTGGAAATGTCCACGATCTGCGCCTGCGGATTGATCATCAGGATCACGCCCTTCATCGTGCCCACGTAGTGGTCGCTGGTGCCGAAGTCGGTGGTGAACGTGATCAGGCGTTGGGGCACGGACGCTGCGCTCCTGCGGGCGAAAATTAGACCGCCGGGAAAGCCCTCGGAAGTTATCGCGCCATCGCGCCCGCTGTCAAGGAAGGTTGAGGCGTTTGCGCGGCGTCTCAGCCGCGCCGTACTCCTCATACTCGCTCGGCCTCTCAAACAATTCCCGCTCCTGCGGCCCCACGAAGATGCTCTTCACTTCGAACAGGTCGCTGCGCACCGGGATCCCCAGCTTGGCGTCTGTCCACACGCGCACAGGGCGGTCGCCCTCGACGTACTCCCATTTCTCGGCGGCGCGTCCGCCGATGGCCTCCGTCGCCACCTTGCGGCAGTCTTTCGCCCGCTCCACGCACACGTGCGCCTTGCCGTCGGGCGGCGGCGCAAGTTGCGACGCCAGCACCACCAGCGCTCCCAGTCGCGGCCATGCCGACAGGTTCTGCGGCGTCAGCGCGATGTACTTGCGCATCATCGGCTGGCGTATCTTCGGCGGCGGGCCGCCCGGCTTGCCCGGGTCCTCCACCTCCAGCCGCCCGCGCTTCAGCAGCAGCCAGCCCCGGCCTTGCGAATCCTGCGCGCCGCCGCCCGAGCGCCCGCTTGCTCCGCTGGAAGGTGTCCAGACCTCCCTGCCGTTCTCTAAGGAAAGAATCAGCACGAAATCCGGCGTCTCCAGCCGGACTCTTCCGTCCGTCGCCGCCACCTTCGCTTCCAGCTTCTCGTACGCGATTTCTTCGAACACGGGATGCCGCGACACCGTGCGCAGCACCATCTCCGCCGAGTATTCGCTCGGTACCCGCCGGCACGCCGCCAGCCCCAGGCACACGATAACCGCCATCAGCCGGATCATCGGAGATAGGCGTGGGCCAGGCATCGCAGGTGTCCATCATCAATCAGCAACCGGCAATCTGCAATCGTCGCGCCCGTCAACCACTGCTGCAGCGGCGGCCAGCGCCAGAAACGAGGAGCCCTTGACCTGAGGGGCGACGGAAGATCCGGCAGAATCGTGCCCAACAGACGGACAAGTGAATCGCCGGTAACCGGACTCTCGACTAGGTTGTGGCGGCCAGGGAAACACCCCGCTGCCCTCCCGAGTTCGCCCGACCGAACTGTGTGGAATGAGGGCGAGCGAGGGAGGGCAGCAAAAAAAGGGCGCCTCCCGGCGCCCCTCGCTTATTGCTTATCGCTTATCGCTTACTGCTTCACACCCAACTGCCAGAACAGGAACGACCACACATCAATCCCTTCCTCGATCTGCTTGCTCACCGGCTTGCCCTGTCCGTGCCCGGCCTTGGGCTCGATGCGCAGCAGGATGGGCCGGTCGGCGCCGTTTTTTGCCACCGCTTGCAGCCGCGCCGTCATCTTGCGTGAGTGCATGGGATCGACGCGCGTATCGCTCTCCGCCGTCGTGATCAGGATTGCCGGATACTCCGTGCCCTCCTTCACGCGATGGTAGGGCGAGTACGCATACAGGAAATCGAACTGCTTGGGGTCTTCCGCCGAGCCGTATTCGGGAATCCAGAGTTTGGCGATTTGGAAGTTCTGGTAGCGCAGCATGTCGAGCAGCGGCACCTGACACACCACGGCGCGGAACAGTTCCGGACGCTGCGTCAGCGCCGCCCCCACCAGCAGGCCCCCGTTCGACCCGCCCTGGATCGCCAGCCGGTCCTTGTTCGTGTACTTCTCCTGGATCAGGTACTCGGCCGCGGCGATGAAGTCGTCGAAGACGTTCTGTTTCTTCTCCAGCATCCCCGCGCGATGCCACTCTTCGCCGAACTCGGAGCCGCCGCGCAGGTTGGCCTCGGCGTACACGCCGCCCGCGTCCAGCCACAGGAACAACGACCGCCGGAACTGCGGCGTCATGCTTTGCTGGAAGCCGCCGTAGCCGTAGAGTAGCGTGGGATTGTTGCCGTCGAGCTTCAGCCCCTTGCGACTCACGATGAACATCGGCACCTTGGTCCCGTCCTTCGAGGTGTACCAGACCTGCTTGACCTCGTAGGGTGACGGATCAATCGGCGCCTCGATCTTCGCGAACACGCCCGTCTTCCCGTCGGCGATGTCGTAGCGAATCAACACCGGCGGCACCGTGTAGGAATGGAAGTTGATCAGCGCCTGCGGGCTGTCGTGCTGCCCGCCGATGCCGCCCACGGTGCCCAGCGTGGGCAACGGCACCTCGCCCGCCGGCTTGCCTTCGAGCGTGAACACCTTTACCAGCGAGGCCGCGTTCTTCTGGTATTCCGTGACCAGCTTGCCTCCGACCAGCGCCACTGTCTGCAGCACGTTCTCGGTTTCCGGGATGATTTCCTTCCAGGCGGTGCGTGCCGGATTCTCTGCCGCCACGCGGAAGACGCGATACTTCGGCGCATCCTCATTGGTGTGGATGTAGACGTCACCCTTGTAAACGAAGCCCGTGTACAGGAAGTCCTTGCCGCTGGTGACGTCGACGAACGGGCCGTCCGACTTCAGGTCCTTGATCTTCAGCTCCGTCTTCGTCCACCCCTGGAAGATCTGGATCAGCATCCAGCGGCCGTCTTCGGAAAGCGAAACGCTCGGCCAGTGCTGCGGGTGCAGGCCCTCGCCGAACACCAGCTTGTCCTCGCTGCCGTCCGGCGCCGTGCCCAGCTTGTGATAGAAGATGCGCGGGTTGTACATCTCCTCGCCTGCCGGCACCGTTCCTTTCTTCGGGAAGCGCGTGTAGTAGAAGCCCGAATTGTCCGGCAGAAAGGCCAGGCTGCGCCCGCGCCCTACGTAGATCTCTTCCGGAAGCTGCTGGCCGGTGGCCGTCTCCAGGATGCGGATCACGCAGTGCTCGGTGCCGCTCGGCGAGGTAAACGAGACCACGTACTTGCCGTCGTCGGAAACCGTCCAGTAGTCGAGCGCGATGGTTGCATCGGCGGCCATCTTGTTCACGTCCACCAGCACGCGGTCCCGGCCGTCCACACCCTTGCGCGCGTACAGCACCGGCTGGTTCTGCCCGGCGTCGCGCCGCGTGTAGAAATACCATCCGCCCGCGATTTGCGGCGAGACGCCCAGTGTCCCGATGGAGAGCAGCTCGGTCAGCCGCGCCCGCATCCGGTCGCGCCCCGGCAGCGGATCCAGCACCGCGCGCGTGTAAGCGTACTGGTCGCGGCCGAACTCCTGCGTCGCAGGGTCGTCGCCGTTCTCGAGGTAGCGATAGGGATCAACGATCTTGTGTCCGTGCAGGGTGTCCTCCACGATGGCGATCTTGGTCTTGGGCGGCGTCGGCGCAGGCGCGCTCGTGGTGGCGCTCGCGCCCGTTGCGCTCCCGGCCGCCGCGGCGCTCGTCTGTGCCGTGTTCGTAGCCACACTGGTCTGTGCGGCCACCGCACCCGACATCAGCACCAACGGCAGCAACAGCAGCAATACGACTGTCAAGAACATGGCTTTCCGCATGGCTGGATCCTCGGTTGTAAGCATGGACGGATGCTCCTCGGGGCGCTCAGGACTCGGCTTGCAGGTCTCCAGCCTACCAGACTCGGGCCTACCCAGTCCCGCCGCCCCATGCTATAAAAGAAGAGGCCGCGCAACGCGGCCTCCGCACTCCTCAGTAGCTCAATGGCAGAGCATCCGGCTGTTAACCGGAGGGTTGTAGGTTCGAGTCCTACCTGAGGAGCCAAGTCTTTTTTGTCTTGTTTCTCTTCTTTCCTCTTTTTCTTTCTTAGCTTTCCTTTTTTCCTTCTTCCCTCTTCTCTTTTCTTTTTTATTTTTTCGCAGGGCGGCGGGGGAGGGTGTAGGCGGGTTCGGGGTATGCTGAGCGGCCATGAGCCTGTACTTGCAAGAGGGCGAAGGACGGCGGGTGCTGGTGTTCGACGGCGGTTGCGGATTCTGCCGCGCCTGGGTCGAATCCTGGAAGCAGCTCACCGGGGAGAGCGTCGAGTACGTGGCGTTCCAGGAGGTCGGGGAGCGGTTTCCGCAGGTCCCGCGGGAGGACTTTGCCGCCGCGGTGACGCTCATCGAGCCGCACGGACGGGTGCTGCGCGGCGCCGAAGCGGTGTTCACGCTGCTTGCACCGGTGCGCGGCAAGGGATGGATGCTCTGGGCGTACCAGCACGTGCCGCTGGCCGAGCCGCTGACGGAAGCCTTCTACGGATGGGTAGCGAGGCATCGTGGGCTGGCGATGCGCGCGACGAAACTGCTGTGGGGGCTGCCGCTCGGTCCGCAGACGTTCGTGCTGGGTCCGTGGCTTTTCATGCGCGCGCTGGCGGCGATCTACGCCATCGCCTTCGCCTCCTTCGGCCTGCAGGTGACCGGGCTGATCGGCGAGCACGGCGTGCTGCCGGTCGCAGAACTGCTGCCGCGGGCGAAGGAAGCGCTGGGGGCGCAGGCGTACTGGGCGCTGCCCACCGTCTTCTGGCTGGACGCGAACGACCGCGCGCTCACCGCCGTGTGCATCGCCGGCGTCGTGCTGGCGCTCGCGCTCTTCTTCCTTGCGGGAACGGGGAGGATCAGCGCAGCGGCGCGCGCCGTGGTGTGCCTGGCGCTGTTCGCTCTCTACCTGTCGCTCGCGAATGCGGGCCAGGACTTCATGAGCTTCCAGTGGGACGCGCTGCTGCTCGAAGCAGGCTTCCTGGCTATCTTTCTGGACGCGGGAAGGGTCACGCGCTGGCTGTTTCGCTGGCTGCTCTTCCGGCTCATCTTCACGTCCGGGGCGGTAAAGCTGCTGAGCGGCGACCCGGCGTGGCGAGCGCTGGCCGCGCTGCGCTATCACTACGAGACGCAGCCGCTGCCCACGCCCCCGGCGTGGTACATGCACCAGTTGCCGCTCGAGTTCCACAAGCTGGAGGCGGTGATGATGTTCGCGGCGGAACTGGCGGTTCCGTTCCTGTTCTTTGCGCCACGGCGGGTGCGGCACTTCGCCGCGCTGGCGAGCATCGGGCTGCAGGGTTTGATCTTCGTGACCGGGAACTACACGTTCTTCAACCTGTTGACGGTGGCGCTGTGCTTTTTTCTTTTGGATGACAAGCTGCTTGCGCGGTGTGTGTCCCGGTGGGTGTTGCCTCAGGGGCTAAAGCCCCTGACTCTTGTGGCTTCTATCGGCGCGGCCGAAGCCGCGCCCTTTCAAAGAGAAACCGCGGTGGTGCCCCCTCACACAACTCCCGCCCCGGCGCTTCGAAAGAGTGGTGTATCGCGGTGGAGAATGGTCGTGGGGTCGCTCCTGGCCTCGTTCGTCCTGCTGGTGAGCGGATACCAGATGGCGGAGATGTTCTTTCACGTCGAGTCGCAGACGGGGTATGCCGTGCTGGTGCGCGTGTATCCGTTCCGGTTGGTGAACACCTACGGGTTGTTCGCGGTGATGACCACGTCGCGCGGGGAGATCGTGCTCGAAGGCTCGAACGACGGCGTCACCTGGCAGGAGTACGAATTCAAGTACAAGCCGGGCGACGTGATGCGGCGGCCGCGTTGGGTGGCGCCGCACCAGCCGCGCCTCGACTGGCAGATGTGGTTCGCCGCGCTGGGCAGCCCGCGCAACCATCCCTGGGTCATCCGCCTGATGGTGCGGCTGCTCGAGGGGCGGCCGGAAGTGCTGGCTCTGCTGGAGAAGAATCCGTTTCCCGAGAAGCCGCCCAGGTTCGTGCGGGCGCGGTTCTATGAGTATCGGTTCACGACGCGTGAGGAGCGCCGGCAAACCGGCGCGTGGTGGAGCCGGGACCTACGAGGCGTGTATGTGCCGGAGATCGCGTTGCGGGAAGGCGGCGATAAGCAGTAAGCGATGAGCGTTGCGGCCCTACGGGCGCTTGCTCCCTCGCTGCGCTTGGGTCGCGAGGAAGCGGACGTGGTCTTCCCACGTCTGCGCCGAAAGGCATGGCGCAGACATGGGGCACCGTCGGGCAAAACAGGATGTGACAGACAGCTTCTAGGCGACGAGGGGATTGCGAACCTTTACTGCCGGGAACCGCGAAAAGTCTCGGTCCGCGGTCCACAACTCGTGGATTCCGTGACGAAGGCAAAGGGCGGCCACGCGGGCGTCGTGGACTTGCGCCCCGGAAGCACGACCCGAGCGAAGCAGACTTTGGAGTTGCGGCCAGTAGTCTTCGGTCTCAGAAATCAGGACCAGGCTTGGGGATTCGAGCCAGGCTTGGACCTGGTCGAGCGCTGCCTCCAGCGGTGTCGGCGGAGCATAAATGCGAGAATGGGTGACGATGGCCAGAAACTCATGCAGGCACGGCCACGGGATGGCCCAAGCTGCTCGTCCTTCCGCCAGTCCCACCAGGCAAGCGTAGGCAGCATCGTGCCAGGGAGAGTCTTCGCGGTGCGCGTACACCAGAAGGTTGCTGTCCACCGCGATCATGCGCCGCGCCCTTCGTAGCTCAGGTCGCGAATTTGCTCCCAGGAGGCCCCGGCGACGGGAGGTTGCAGCCCTTGGCCTTTGAAGGTAGCTCTTCGCAGACGGAACCCGCCGCCGCGCCGCTTGCGCTCCGTGAGGATGCGGCGCAGCCCTTGTTCAACCAGGGCTTTCAGCGTGGTGTGCTCACGCTGCGCCAGCCGACGGATCTCCTCGAACAGACTGTCGGGAATCTGAATGGTCGTCTTCATATGGCTAACCATATCATTAGGTACGGCAATCTGTCAACCGGGCGCGGACGAGCGCCGTTCCAGGTCTCGCAGCTGCCAGGCCAGGCAGATGGCCAAGATCAGCAGCACCGGGGCCGTGGCGACGCCGGGCGTGTATCCGCCAACCCGAACCGACCAAAGCGGATGGCCGACACCATTCATCACCTCCACCGCCACCCAAACCCAGCCTAGCGGCGTCGCGGATGGCCAGCGGCGGCGTACGGGCCAGAAGAAGCACCAGACGCCGAACGCTATGAGGGCTACGTTGATAACGATGAACCCCAGTTCTCGATCCGGCGATACCAATCCGGACAGGAAGCGGGCCGGCGGGAAGGTTTCCCAGAGCCGCCCCACGTACTCTTCAGCAGAGTGAGCCGCCTGCGTGAGGACGAGCGCGCCGAACGCAGATTGCAAACGAGACATGGCTGTGACCTGCGGCATTCTAGGACCTGGCGGGGTCGTGTTGGCTAGATTCCCTCCGTGGGTAAACGACATGCTTTCGGAGGGGCACGACTTCCATCGTGCCGTTTAGCGGAAGCTTCTGCCGACGATGTGGGTAAGTCTTTAGCCAGAAGCTAGGAGCTAGAAGCTAGAAGTCAGGAGCCAATAGCCACGAGCGACATGGCCCTTTCAGCCGGCAGCCAACTTGCGCTAGCCTTAACGACGATGCCCGAGACTCTGAAAACGACCTGTCCGCTGGATTGTCCGGATACGTGCGCGCTGGGCGTGACGGTGGAGGACGGCAAAATCACTTCCATCGGCGCGGCCGAAAACGGCCATCCGGTGACGGGCGGGTTCATCTGTTCCAAAGTCCGCCGCTTCGGCGAGCGGGTGTACAGCGGCGAGCGGCTGCTTTATCCCATGCGGCGCACCGGGCCGAAAGGCGCGGGGAAGTTCGAGCGCATCTCCTGGGATGAGGCGATAGCGGAAATCGTGGCGCGGTTCCGCGAGGTGCAGAAGAAGTGGGGCGGGGAAGCCATCCTGCCGTATCACTACGGAGGGTCGAACGGCTGGATGACGGACGGCACGCTCGACGACCTGCTGTTCGCGCGGCTGGGTGCGTCGCGGCTGGGGCGCACGCTATGCGCCGCGCACGCCACGGAGGTCGCCCTGGGGATGTACGGCAAGATGCCGGGCGTGGCCTTCGAAGATTTCGTGCACGCGCGCTTCATCGTGATCTGGGGCGCGAACCCCAAGGCCAGCAACATCCACCTGGTGCCGTTCCTGCGCGAGGCCAAGCGGCGGGGCGCGTTCATCGCCACGGTGGATCCGGCCCAGAATTTCTCCGATGCCGAAACGGACCTGCATCTGCCGGTGTATCCCGGCGCCGACCTGCCGCTGGCGCTGGGGATGATCCACTATTGGGAGGAGCGGGGCCGCTTCGACCGCGAGTTCCTGGCGAAGCATGCAACAGGCCTTGATACCCTGTTGGCCGCGGCACGGGAGTGGCCGCTGGAACGTGCGGCACAGACGGCGCGCGTTGCGGCGGATGGTATCCGCAAGCTGGCGGACAAGTGGGCGGAGACTTCGCCCGCGCTGCTGCGCCTGGGCTGGGGCGTGGAGCGCAATCGCAACGCGGGGCAGGCGATGGCGGCGGTGCTGGCCATGCCGGCGCTGCTGGGCAAGTTCGGGGTGCGCGGCGGCGGATACACGCTGAGCAACGGCGGCGCCGGAAAGCTCGACAATACGCGGCTGCTGGGCGAGCTGAAGTGGCAGACGCGTGAGCTGAACATGACGCAGTTGGGCGAGCTTCTGAACGACCGGCTCGATCCGCCGGTGAAGGCGCTGTTCATTTACAACTGCAATCCGGCCGCGACGGTGCCCGACCAGAAGGCAGTGCTGCGCGGCTTGAGTCGTGAAGACCTGTTTACGGTATTGCACGAGCAGGTGATGACGGATACGGCTGCGTACGCCGACATCCTGCTGCCGGCGACCACCTTCCTGGAACACTACGACGTGCGCAAAGCCTACGGCAGCTACGTGGTAGGCGGCGTGCGTCCGGTGATCGCGGCGCGCGGCGAGGCGCGCTCGAACATCGAAGTGTTCGGCGCCCTGGGGCGCGCCCTGGGGTTCACCGACGCTCCGTTTGCCTGGGACGATGCGACCTGGGTGCGGAACCTGGCGGCGGCCACGCACATGAGCGGGAAACATCCGGCGGCGGAGAAGCTGGCGGCGGGCGGCTGCGAGACTTATGACTTCCCCGGCAAAGGGCCGGTGCTGTTCCAGGACATCTATCCTCTGACCGCGGACAAGAAGATTCACTTGGCGCCGGCGTGCCTGGGTGCGGCGCCGTACCGATACGCGCCCGTGGAAGACGCCGAGCATCCGCTGGCGATGATCAGCCCGTCGACGTCGAGATTGATCTCGAGCACGCTGGGCGAGTTCAACCTGGCGGAGTTGCGCCTGACGCTCCATCCCGACGACGCCGCGGCGCGCGGCATCGGCGAGGGCGACCGCGTGCGCGTATTCAACCGCCTGGGCGAAGTGGTGTGCCGCGCCAAGGTGAGCGGGCGCGTGCGCCCGGGCGTGGTCTCGATGCCCAAGGGCGCGTGGCGCAGGGCTTCGCTGAACGGGTTCACTGCCACCGCGTTGTGTCCGGCCACGGTGAGCGAGGTGGCGGGGCAGGCGTGCTACAACGATGCGCGGGTTCAGGTCGAGGCAGTGAGGCGATAAGCGATAAGCGGTTAGCAGTTGGGAGTCGCCAGTCGTCAGGAAAACAAACCCGAGATCCTTCGCTCGGGTTTCCCGCCCTGGAAAGAGCGGGCGGGAAGCCTCCCTCGCTCAGGATGACGGCCAGCCAGGTTTTAACATCCTTCTTGAAACGCAAGCTGCGCGACCACCAGGTCCTCCAGCGCGCAGCCCACGCTCTTGAACAAGGTGATGTCGTCGTCGGCGGTGCGCACGCGCGTCTTGCCGGAGATGAGTTCATGCAGGTCGGCGAGGAAGTGGCTGCGTGAGATGGCGCCGCCGGCGAGCGGGATGAGCAGGTCGCCGGCTTCGGCCAGAGCGCCTTCGCAGGTGTCCACCACGACACGGGCGCGCTGGATGGTGAGGTCATCCACCTCGCGCGTGTCGGGGCGGAAAGCGCCGACCAGATTCAGGTGCGTGCCCGGACGCAACCCGCTGCCATCGAAGAGCGGTTCGGTCGCGGTGGTACAGCAGCAGATGACGTCGGCGTGTGCGGCGCACGCAGCGTGGTCGGCGGGTTCGGCGTGGAGTCCGAGTTCGCCGGCGACACGGCGACAGAAGTCGAGGGTGGCTACCGGAGTCGAGCCGCAGACCAACACGCGGCGAAAGCTCCACAGCTTCTGAAATACCAGGAGATGCGCCCAAGCCTGGCGTCCTGTGCCGAAGATGCCCAGGGTGGAAGCGCCGGAACGCATCAAGTGCCTCGTGGCGACCGCCGACGTGGCCGCGGTGCGCAGATCAGTGAGCCAGTTGGCTTCCATGGCCGCGAGCAGCGTGCCGGTAGCGGGATCGAGCAGGGAGTAGTGCGCCTGGATGCCGGTCCTCGTGACCGTAACCAGCTTGACGCCCAGAGCGGGCAGGGCGGAGTCGTAGCAGGGCATCATCAGCAGGATGCCGCCGGGGATGGGCATGTGGGTGCGGGCGGGCAGGACCGCCGTCGAGCGATAGTCGCGGCGGAAGGCCTGCTCGATGACCTCGACGACCGCCACGGGGTCGAGAAGGCGGTGAAGGTCCTGCTCGGTAAGAGCCCGCATGGGGCAGGAGTTTACAACGGAGTTAACTGCGGCGAGGAAGGCGGGACATGGAAGGCTGCGAAAACCGCCGTTTCGGGGCTGATTTGGCCACGGAATCGCCTCCCGGGCCGTTCGCGGGCGGGGAGAACCCGATTCGTTAATAGACAAAAGACAACGATGAGCGCGTAATGTCTCTACCTGCGACAGAAGCCTGCTCTGGGCGAATCTTCCCGAAGTTGCAGTGAGGGACAACGTCCTGACGACCATCGTGTCCACTGTGCTGCTGTTCTGGGGCCTGGCGGCCATCATCCGGCCGGTGGCCGAGAAGCTGGCTTCGACGGCGGCGCTGCTGAAGCCGCTGCCGTAAAAGTCCCCCCAATCCCCGCTATTTCAAGACCTGGAACAGGTTGCTGTAGTCGTCCGTCCACTGGCGGAAGTTGGCAGGTGGAGGGGGAAGCGGGCTGGCGGCGGTGGTGAGGGGAGGTTCCCGGAGGAGCTGCGGGTCGCGGGCGAGCAACATCCAACTGCCGCCGGGATGGAACGGGCCGGCGGGCGGGAGATACGTCCAGGTGAGCGCAAGGCCGGAGTGCGCAGCGGCGCGCTGGACGACGGGCCGCAGATCGAGAGCGCGGTTGGACACGTTCACAGCCAGGATGCCCTGCGGCGCGAGATGCGCAAGGTACAGGTCGAACGCTTCACGCGTAAGCAGATGGACGGGCGGCGCGCCGCTGGTGAAGGCGTCGAGCACGAGCAGATCGAACTGCTGCGAGCCCTGCGTGAGTTCGTGCTCGAGCGAGAGACGCCCGTCGCCGGCGACGATCTCGACACGCGCCTGCGCATCCCGAAGATAAGAGAAGAGCGGGCCTCGGGCGATGCGCGTCACTTCCGGGTTGATCTCGTAGAAGCGGATGGAGTCCCCTTCGCGGCCGTAGGCGGCCAGCGTGCCGATGCCGAGGCCGACCACGCCGATGCGCAAGCCGGATGACGCGCGGCTTCGCAACGATGCAAAGGCGAGGCCTACGCCGCTTTCCGGGACGAAGTAGGCAGTAGGCTGAGTGCGCAGGCGCTCGTCCTGGTACTGCAGGCCGTGGGTGATGCCACCGTGGCGGAGGACCCGGATGCGCAAGTAGGTGTTGTCGTAGTCGAAGTCTTCGCGCACAGCCACCACGCCAAAGAAATTGCGGGCGACTTCGAGCGTGTTGCGCGTCTGCCACCAGGCATGCAGTCCGAGTTCGGAGGCCAGGACCGCAAGCCCCACCAGGGCAAGGTAAAACCCCGGGCCGAATCCGTCGCGATAGAAAAGACGCTGCCGGTCGCGCACCAGCACGATTACGGCGAGCAGGCAGCAGGTCCAGAGCGAGATGTGGAACTCCCAGTAGGCTGGGAAGAGGCGCGGCGCGAGCAATGCCACGAACGCTGAGCCTGCAGCAGCGCCGCCGGAAAGCGCGAGATAGAAGAAGGTGAGATGTTGCGCGGCGGGCTTCAGGCGGACCAGCTCGCCGTGGCAGACCATGCACACCACCAGCAGGATGAGCGAGAAGCCGGCAAGCTGAACCAGAAAGCCGGCGTAGGGCCCGATGAACAGCAGAACCGGGGCGACCAGGGCTGCGACCATCAGGAACTTCATCCAGCGCCGGGCGTACCAGCGCGGGGCGTCGAAGCAGACGATGAGCGTGGCGAGATAGACGCTCAGCGGCAGCACCCACAGGAAAGGAACCACGGCCACTTCCTGCGAGATCTGGTTGGTAGTGGCCAGCAGCATGGCGGAAGCGCAAGCGGCCAGCGCGGCCCACAACAGGAGGGCGCCGCGCGCGGGCGGGGAATCGTTCGCGATGGGCGCCGGATCGGACGGCGCGGCGCTGCGGCCGGCGCTCCATGCGCAAGCGGCGCAGCCCACGACGAAGGCGACGTATCCCCAGGTCCACATACGGCCTTGTGTCCGCAGAGAGAGGGCCGGTTCGACGGCGAAGGGATAGCTCAAGAGCCCGAGAAGCGAGCCGGCATTGGAAAGCGCGTAGAGGCGGTAGGGCGAAGCCTGCTGCGCGCGAGCGAACCAGGCCTGCAGGAGCGGGCCGGTGCTTGAGAGCAGGAAGTAGGGTACACCGACGGCGGCGAGCAGCAGGAACAGGACGTCCAGCGTCGGGTGCGTGGCACTGACGAGTCTCTCTGCGGAGGGAGGCAGGACGGGCGTTCCCCAGCGTTGGGCCTGGTAGAAGATCCAGGCCAGGGAAGACGCCAGAAGGGCCGTGTGGATCGCAACCTGGCTGCTCGGGCTGAAGCGGACCGCAAGCGTGTGGCTGTAGAGATATCCGACGAGCAGCATGGTCTGAAAGAAGAGCAGGCAGGCGGTCCAGACGGCGGGCGTGCCTCCGAACCAGGGCAGGATGTACTTGCCGAGGATGGGCTGGACCTGGAAGAGCAGGAAGGCACTGAGGAAGATGGTCAGGCCGTAGAGGGTGCGTCGGGTCAAGGGCGAAGAGCGGCAAGTGTACACCGGGGCGGTCTCAGGAAGGCCTCCGCTCTTCGCAACGTCAACCGTAACCTGATGAAAGAAATAGAGTTACGTTACCTGTCTCGAGGGGTAACGTAACCTTTGTAATCCTACCAACGGGCCATTTTCAGGGTTCGAGGACCCGGCTACGATGGCGGCATTCCATCGAGGAGTGGAGTAATCATGGATAGGGTAAGGGAAGCTACCAGGTCGGCGTTAGCAAGAACAGCGGAGATCACGCTGCTCCTAGCCCCGGCCCTGGTGTTGCTGGCGGCGTCGTGGCAGTTTATCGGGCGTTACCAGGACGCCATCGTAAAGTTCATTGTGACCTTCTAACTTTCTCCGCCTCTCGAGAGCGGCCGTCGCGGAAAGCGGCGGCCGTTTTGTTTTGGAAGACGTTCCAAGCGCGTATCTGCGCTGGGGCTAGAGAACGCCTGTTCCTAGACGTTGCAAGCAACGTCTCTACCCATCGGGATGAGGGCACAAGGCTCACAGCTGCGTGTGACGCGCATCATAGGCGAGTTTCGCGGGAGCATCGAAGATACAAGAGGAAGCACCTGGAATGCACCTAAGCCAGATGTCTCCCGATTCTTGATGGAGGCAAGAGATGAACCCTAAAGCATTAGCACTCATGGTCGCGTTGGCGTTGGCAACTCCGACCGCGTTTGCGCAGATGCGCGGCGGCGGGGGTATGCAGGGAGGACAGAAGCAAGGTTCCAGCATGGGCCAAATGGGGCAGCAAGGTCAGCAGGGCCAGATGGGCCAGCAAGGTCAGCAGCAGCCCGGCATGCAGGGCCAGGGGCCGGGCGATATGGACCGGGATCGCGACCGGGATCGGGATCGCATCCGGGCTAGCGACGAGCAACGCGACCAGTACCGGGCCTGCACACAGGCGCAGGACCGTGTGCGGACGCAGGCGCGCGAGCTGCAACAGGCAGCGCGCGGAGGCGGTTTCAGTGCTGAGCAGGCGCAGAGACTTCGCGACCAACTGCGGGAGCGCTACCAGGAGATGGAGCAAGCGCATGTGCGGCTGATAAAGGAAATGAGCCCGGAGCAGAAGGATGCGTTGCGCGATCACATCCGCAAGATGGACCGTGAACGCAGCCGCATGCACGAAGCGCTGCAAGAGCTCGACGTCGAGCTCGAGAAGCCGCAAATGGATCGCGCGCGCATCCGGCAACATGCCCGCGACGTGGAGAAAGCGACTGAGCGCTGGCGCAAGCAGCATCGGGAACTGGGCGAAGAACTGGGTATGCGGAAGGAATCATGACGTGAAGGCCGCCGAGCGGCCGGGTAAAGGAGGAAGAAATGACCGATTACCGCTACAAGGTGGATGCGCACTGGACCGAGGGCCGCCGCGGCCGGGTACTGGGCGAAGGAGTGACGCAGGACCTGGATTTTTCCGCGCCGCCGGAGTTCCAGGGCGAGATCGGGTTCTGGACACCGGAGCATTTCTTCGTGGCGGCGGTGAGCAGTTGCTTCGTGGCCACGTTCGCGGCCATCGCCGAGATGTCGAAGTTCGAGGCGCTGGATCTGGAAGTGAGCGCCGTGGGCACGCTCGCCAAAAGCGAGGGAGGCTTCCGCTTCACGGACCTCGAACTGCGTCCGGTGCTGACCGTCGCCCATGAGCACGACCGCGACCGCGGGATGCGCCTGCTGGAGAAGGCCGAGCGCTCATGCCTGGTGACGCGCTCGCTCTCCACGCCGGTGCGGATGCAGGCGTTGGTGCGGGTGGCCGAGACGGTGGCGGTGTAACCCGAGCCTTCGTGGGTTGTGGGCGAGGCGCAGCCCGGCGCGGAGATGCGCTTACTCGCCCATCACCTTGATGATCACACGCTTGGGACGGCGGCCGTCGAATTCGGCGTAGAAGACCCGCTGCCAGGGGCCGAGGTCGAGCCGGCCGTTGGTGATAGGCAGCGTGACCTCGTGGTGCATGAGCAGGCTCTTCAGGTGGGAGTCGCCGTTGGTTTCGCCGGTGTGGTGGTGGCGGTAATCCTTGCGGAAGGGCGCCAGCTTCTCCAGCCATTCGTCGATATCGGCGATCAAGCCGGATTCGTGGTCGTTCACATAGACCGAGGCGGTGATGTGCATGGCCGAGACCAGGACCATGCCCTCCTTCACGCCGCTCTTGCCGACGGCCGCTTCCACCTGCGGAGTGATGTGGATGTACTCGCGGTGCTTGCGGGTGTTGAAGGTCAGGTATTCGGTGTGGAATTTCATAGGGCCTCCCGTGGCGCAGCGATTGTAGCCGCACGCTGAAAACCGAGGTCCTTCGCTCGGGGTTTCCCGCGCTTGAGCAGGCGCGCGGGAGCCCTCCCTCACTCAGGATGACGGCATGGCGGGAGGGATCGCGCCTACTTCTTTTTTTCCGCCAACTGCTCGAGCAGCCCGGTCACGACTTTCTGCGCCTCGCCGAACAGCTTCTGGTACTCGAGGAACTGGCGGTTGAGTTCGAGCGAACGGTCGGGGCCGAACCTACCGCGCAGGATCATGTCGCGCACGTGCACCGGGTTGGGCAGCAGAGCCTCTTCGCTCACTTCTTCCAGCGCCGCTTTGGGATCGTAGTGATACATAGGGATTGAATCATTGATTCATTTTTTCATTGAATCATTGAGAAGCACTCACCCGTTGGATGTATCAACTACTCGCCGGGCCGGCGGTTTTCAATGATTCAATGAGCAAATGATTCAATGAATCAATGGGCTAGACCATCTCCGTTCCCCACAGGTCGTGCAGATGCAGGATGCCTTGCAGGCGGCCGTTGCCGTCTACGACCACCAGCGAAGTGATCTTCTTCTGCTCCATCACGGCCAGGGCGGCGGTGGCGAACTCTTCCGGGCCGATGGTCTTGGGCGAACGGGTCATGCAGTCGGCGGCGGTGAGGTCCAGCACCTGCTTGCCGCGCTTCTCCAGCAGGCGGCGCAGGTCGCCATCGGAGATGATGCCCACCAGGCGGCCGTCCTCGGCCACCGTGGTCACGCCCAAACCCTTGCGCGACATCTCGTAGATGACATCGGGCATCCTGGCCGAGGGCGCTACTACGGGGACCGCCTCGCCGGTGTGCATGAGCGAACCCACGCGCGACAGGCGCTTGCCCAGCTTGCCGCCGGGATGCAGGTCGGCGAAGTCCTCTTCCTTGAAGCCGCGACGCTGGGCCAGAGCCACGGCCAGGGCGTCGCCCAGCGCCAGCATGGTCGTAGTGGAAGTCGTGGGCGCCAGGCCAAGCGAACAGGCTTCGCGGTCGATGGAGCAGTCGAGGGCGACATCGGCGGCACGGGCCAGAGTGGAGGCGGGTGCGGGGGTATCGGCGGCTGCGTACATGCGATCGCCCGTCATGGAGATGAGCTTCAGTCCGAGACGTTTGATGCTGGCCAGGAGATTAAGGATCTCTTCGGTCTCGCCGCTCGAGGAAAGGGCAAGGACCACGTCGCCGCGCGCCAGCATGCCCAGGTCGCCGTGCACGGCCTCGGCCGGGTGCAGAAAGAGCGCCGGGGTGCCGGTGGAGCTGAGCGTGGCCGCGATCTTGCGCGCCACGATGCCGCTCTTGCCCATGCCGGTCACGACGGCGCGCCCGGCGCAGGAGTAGAGCAGGTCGACGGCGCCCTCGAAGGCCTGGGCCATGGGACCGGCAATGCGGTCGGCGAGCGCGCGCAGCGCTTCCGCCTCGACCCGAACCACCTCTTCGCCCACGTGTTTCATGGAGAATGAGATGGTAGCAAAAAGGGCAAGGGCGGGGCCGGGTGCGGCCCTTCCGGGGCTCGGGAGTTTCTTGGGCGTACGGGTACGCAGCGCTTACGCGCTGGGCTCACTCAAATGGCGCCCGCCGGAGGCGGGCTGGGGACTCGTTGTATCGAGGATCCTAAGGACGAACATCTAGGCGCTCCTCTCAACCGCCCTCCGCACGGCCAGCAGTTCCTTGAGCACGTCCCGCAGCTTGAGCAGGTCGAGCGCGTTGGGGCCGTCGGATTTGGCCAGGGCGGGGTTGTCGTGGACTTCCATGAAAACGCCGTCGCAGCCGGCGGCCACGGCGGCGCGTGCCAGGACGGGGATGTACTCGGGTTGGCCGCCGGAAACAGCGACATCGGTCGCGGGCGAGGACGCCCGCGATCCAGCCGGCGAGACGCCGGCGCTACCGGCCGAGGGTAGTTGCACGGAGTGCGTGGCGTCGAAAACCACGGGAGCGAAGCTGCGCATGATGGGCAGCGAGCGCATGTCCACGACGAGGTTGTTGTAGCCGAAGGAACTGCCGCGCTCGGTCACGAAGACCTTCTGGTTGCCGGTGGACTGGACTTTCTCCACGGCGTGGCGCATGTCCCAGGGGGCGACGAACTGCCCTTTCTTGACGTTGACGGCGCGGCCGCTGTGCCCCGCGGCCAGCAGCAGGTCGGTCTGGCGGCAGAGGAAGGCGGGGATTTGGAGCACGTCGACGGCCTCGGCGACGCGGGGAACATCGCTGGCTTCGTGCACGTCCGTGAGAACAGGGATTTTGACCGTCTCCGCTACCTGGCGCAGGATACGCAGGCCTTCGGTCACGCCCAGCCCGCGGAAGCTGGAAAGGGACGTGCGGTTGGCCTTGTCGTAGGAGGCCTTGAAGATGTAGGGCAGATCCATCGCCCTGGCGACGCCGGCGATGCACTCCGCCATCTTGATGGCGTGCTCCTCGCCTTCGATCACGCACGGGCCGGCGATGAGAAAGAGCCTGTCGCCGCCGATGGTGACGTTGCCGACTTGGAAAGAAGTAGTCAGTGGTCAGTGGCCAGTGGTCAGAAAAACATTCACCGCCGAGGACGCCGAGATCGCAGAGCCAATTCGGGCGCCCACAAAACATAGTCTAGCGGCTTTTTCGTTGTCTCGGCGAACTCTGCGGGCCCGGCGATGAAGTCTACCGCTTTCCGACTTTTTCGGGGCGGCGGAACATCTCCACTTCGGCGGCCTGCTTCTGCGCGCGGCGCTTCTTGCCGTCCTCGTACGATGCCTTGATGAAGGCGGTGAACAGCGGGTGCGGCTCCAGCGGCTTGGACTTGAATTCGGGATGGAACTGGCAGCCGAGGAAGTAGGGATGGTCGCCCAGCTCGATGATCTCCACGTAGGTGCCGTCCGGGGTGGCGCCGGTGATCTTGAGCCCGGCGCCGGTCAGCAGCGCCTCATACTCGCGGTTGAATTCGTAGCGATGGCGGTGGCGCTCGCTGATCTCGAGAGTCCCATAGGCCTGGTGAGCGAGCGAGCCGGGCGTCAGTTTGCAGATCCATGCGCCCAGGCGCATGGTGCCGCCCAGCTCATCGATGCCGCGCAGCTCGCGCAGCTTATAGATGATGCGGTGCGGAGTGGCGGGATCGAATTCGCTGGAATCCGCTTCCGCCAGACCGCACACGTTACGCGCGAACTCGATGCAGGCGGTCTGCATGCCCAGGCAGATGCCGAAGTAGGGAACCTTCTTTTCCCGTGCGTAGCGAATGCCGTTGAGCATGCCGGCGATGCCACGCTTGCCGAAGCCGCCCGGCACCAGGATGCCGTCGAAGCCTTCGAGCTGCGCCTCCCAGGAGCGGTCGTCGGGGTCCTTTGTCTCCAGGCCCTCGGCCTCGATCCACACCAGGTTGGCGCGCAGGTTGTGCGCCAGCGCGCCGTGGACCAGCGCTTCCTTGAGTGACTTGTACGAATCCTCGTACTCCACATATTTGCCGACCAGGGCGATGGAGACTTCGTCTTTGGGGTTGTAGACGCGGTGGAGCAGGTCTTCCCAGGCGCGGATGTCGCGCTCGCCGGCTTCCAGACGCAGGTAGCGGAGCGCCAGCGTATCCACTTCCTCCTTCGCGAAAACGACCGGCACCTCGTAGATGGAAGCTACGTCCTTGGCGGTGATGACCGCGTCTTCCTGCACGTTGCAGAACAAGGCAATCTTCGACTTGAGGTCTTTGCTCAGATAGCGGTCGGTGCGGCAGAGCAGGATGTCCGGCTGGATCCCGATGGAAAGCAGCTCCTTCACAGAGTGCTGCGTAGGCTTGGTCTTGAGTTCGCCGGCGGCGCCGATCCAGGGAACGAGCGTCACGTGGATGAAGAGCGTGTTCTCGCGGCCCAGGTCCTGGCGCATCTGGCGAATGGCCTCGAGGAAGGGCAGGGATTCGATGTCGCCCACGGTGCCGCCGATCTCGATGATGGCGACGTCGACCTCCTGCGCCACCTTGCGCATGGCGGCCTTGATTTCGTTGGTGACGTGAGGGATGACCTGCACCGTCTTACCCAGGTAGTCGCCGCGGCGCTCCTTGGCGATGATCTGCTCGTAGATGCGGCCGGTGGTCCAGTTGTTATCGCGAGTGAGCTTGGCGTGGGTGAAGCGCTCGTAGTGGCCGAGGTCGAGGTCGGTCTCCGCGCCGTCGTCGGTGACGAAGACTTCGCCGTGCTGGAAGGGCGACATGGTGCCCGGGTCCACGTTCAGGTACGGGTCAAACTTGAGCAGGTTGACCTTGAGGCCGCGGCTTTCGAGCAAACATCCGATGGAGGCCGCCGCCAGCCCCTTGCCCAGCGAAGACACCACACCGCCCGTCACGAAAATGTATTTCGCCGACATTCCCGCCTCGTATTCAGTTGTTGGATTGGTCTGTGCCGCCTGAAGGGGTGCACAACCAATTATGCCAGAGTTCCACGAATCGTGGAAGGGGTTGTGCCGGGCGGCTTCCGCATCTAAGAATAGGCAGAGGCGCTGCGCCCGGACCGCCGAGACCTTGCTTGCAAGGTCTTGCTGGAGGCGCAGCAAGCTGCGCCTCGACAAGGGTTAGGGGTTGATTCTTCAGAGATTTGTGGTGAAGACGGTCCTCGGCCTTCTCCTGCTGGCCGTAACGGCGGTTGCCCAGCAACATCCCCAGCGGTTGATTCTCAAGGACGGCACGTTCCAGCGCATCACGCAATATGAAGTGAAGGACGGCCGCGTGCGCTACTACAGCGCCGAGCGCTTCGAGTGGGAGGAAGTGCCGGCCGACCTGGTGGATTGGCCGGCGACCGAGCGCTATGAGAAAGATCGCCGCGAGGGCAAGCTTCGGCCGGAGACGCAGCAGGCGCTGGCCGAGGAAGAAGCGGAGCGCGCGGCCGAGGCAGCGCGGTCGCCCGAGGTCGCTCCCGGGCTGCGGCTGCCCGCGACAGGCGGCGTGTTCCTCGCGGACGTGTTTCAAGGCGAGCCGCAGTTGATCCCGCTGGAGCAGTCGGGAGGCGAGATCAACCGGCAGATGGGCAAGAACATCCTGCGGGCGGCCATCAATCCGCTGGCCAGCGTGAAGCAGACGATCGAGTTGGCGGGTGCGCGGGCGGCGGTGCAGGCGCACGCCTTGCGTCCCACCTTCTACGTGAACATCGAAGATTCTGATGGCGATGCAGCGGTGGCCGTCGGGGGCGACTCGAACAAGAATGAGCTCAGGTACTCTCCCGCGGAAGCGCGCCTGCTCACCAACCGCTTCCGCATCGTGCGCGCGCAGCGCAAGAAGCAGTCGCGTGTGGTGGCCAATCTGAAAGTGACGTTCTACGGCAAGGCGTCGCAGGAACAGCGCCAGGTGCCGGTGACCTCGGAGTCCATGGGCGGCGGATGGACGAAAGTCATCCCGCTCGAGCCGTTGCAGCCCGGTGAATACGCCCTGGTGGAGATGCTGGGCGAGAACGAGATCAATCTGTATGTGTGGGACTTCGGCGTCGATCCCAATGCGCCGCAGAGCACACGGGCCTGGAAGCCGGTAGACGCGGAGGCGCAAACGAAGGACAAAGAGCCGGCACTGCAGGAGAGGCGAAAGGACAAGCAATAAGCAGTAAGCGATAAGCAATAAGCGATAAGCAATAAGCAATAAGCTCTTGGCTCTTGGCTTACTGCTTATCGCTTTCCCCTACTTCAGCAATCCCAATTGCGTCACCGCGATGTTGTCGCGGGTGGTGTTCTTCACCATGTACATCATCTCGTCGGCCTGGCGGATGATCTCATGGGCGCTCTTGGCGTCATCCGGGTAGGAGGCGATGCCCATGGAAGCGCGCACCTTCAGGTTCAGGTTGTCCTCCTGCAGGAAGAGACTCTGGCGGAAGACGTCCTGCAGGCGCCGGGCCACGTTCAGGGCGGCTTCCTTGCCGGTCTGCGGCAGCACGATGACGAACTCGTCGCCGCCGTAGCGGAAGGCGAAATCGATCAGGCGCAGGTGGATCTTCACCTTAAAGCCGACCTCACCCAGCAGCTTGGAGCCGGCCAGGTGGCCGTGGGTGTCATTGACCATCTTGAAGTGGTCGAGGTCGATGAAGATGACGCTAAACTCGTATCCGAAACGCGCCGAGCGATAGACCTCGGCTTCCAGCACCTTGTACAGGTGGCGGGCGTTGTACAGCCCGGTGACGTCGTCGGTGATGGTGAGTTCCTGGATTTTTTCCACCGCGCGGGCGTTGTCGATGGCGATGGCGGCGTAGTCGCTGAGCGCTTGCAGGCAGAAGAGCTGGCGGTCGCCGAACGCGGCCATGTCGCAGTTGATGAGCTGGATGACGCCCAGCACCTTCTGCTTGGACTTCAGCGGCACGGAGATGATGGAGCGGGTCTTCCATTTGGTCATCTCGTCAATGCGCTTGGCGAAGCGCGGGTCCTTGTAGACGTCGGGAACGATGAGCGATTCGCCGTGCTTGGCCACCCAGCCGGCCAGCCCTTCGCCCACCTTCAGGCGGACGGTTTTCAACGTCTCCGCCACTTCACCTACGGCGATGGCGAAGTAGAGCTCGTCCTTGACCTCATCCACCATCAGCAGGGACCAGGTCTCGGGCCGGAAGTACTCGGCCATCTTCTTCATGATGGTTTCCAGCACCTGGTCCAGGTTCAGGGAGGAAGTCAGGGCGCGGGCGACGTCGTGGAAGATGGCCAGTTCTGCCATCTGGCCCGCATTCTCGGCTGCCAAACGGGCCGTATTCTCGGCTGCGCCCTCGGTCATAGAGAGGCCCTCGACACCCGCGAGCCGGTGCCTAGGCTGGCGCGTATTATATGCGCTCTTTTTTGAGCCGGGCAACGCGCCCGCCGCCCTCAGGAATCAGCCTGGGAAACTCGTCTCTGGACGCGAAACTGCCGCGTCTGGCCGCAGAAGAGCACGGCGCAGACGTGGAGCGCCGTCGCTCGCGAAGGGAAATTCCCTGATGGCGCCCAGGTTCGCGCCCCGCCCTTCGGCGCATCCATGGGGAACGACGCGCAATTGACACTGCCCATGTCCGAACCTATGATGGCCGCGACCTGCCGCCGTGCGGCTCCTCCGGCGGATTCCCTCCATGGGCACTTTCGGGCAGCGTCTGAAGCGCGAGCGCGAAATGCGCGGCATCGGCCTGGAGGAGATTTCCTCCGCCACCAAGATCGGCATCCGCCTGCTGCGCGCCCTGGAGGACGAGCGCTTCGATCTGCTGCCGGGCGGCATCTTCAACAAGGGATTCGTGCGCGCCTACGCCAAGCACGTGGGCATCGACGAGGAGCAGGCGGTAGCGGATTTCCTGGTGGCCACCGGCGAAGCGCCCGCGCCGGGAGCCGCGGAACAGGAGCCGGAGGCGCAACGGACGCCCGCCGGCGTGTCGCGCGGGCTCATCGCCGCCGCGGTCCTCGTGCTGGCGCTGGCTGCGTTCGGCGCCTGGAAATGGTATGGCGCACGGGCGACTGAGCCGATCGGTGGCTCGCTTCCGAGTGGCGCATCGGTGGCGCGCCCACAATCCGCCTCAGCGCCCGCAACCAGCGCGACGGCCGTTACCGGCTCACCTGCCTCCGCCACGACGACGCCCGCGGCAACGACTGCGGCCGAGGCAGAACCGTTCACGCTGCGCGTCCGCGCGCTGCGCGACTGCTGGGTGCTGGCCGTCGCCGACGGCCGGCGCGAGGAGTGGACGCTGCCCGCCGGCAGCGAGCGCGTCGTCCAGGCGCGTGAGAGCATCGTGCTCAAGCTGGGCAACGCCGGAGGAGTGGAGGTTTCATTCAACGAACAGGCGCTCGATCCGCTGGGAGAGGAAAACCAGACACGCACGGTGACATTCACGCCCCAAGGGATGCGAGCCACGCCGCCGGAACCTCCAGAACTACAGCCGTGAGCAAGCCTGAAAGGGCCCCACACCTACGCGATGCCGTTTCGCGGAGACGTGGGTACGAGAGCACTCCGAAGCCCGAGGGTCAGCTGCATCACGTTTTTTTTTCTGACCACTGGCAACTGACCACTGACCACTGACCACTGCAGTACTACGCTTCCTTCTTCGCCGCTTCAGCTTCCGGTGCGGGCGCGGGTTTCAGCTTCTCCTCGATGCGAGCTTTGAATTCCTTGTACTCTTCGCGCTTCAGGTAGAGCATGTCGCGGATGTCCTGGCGGCCGAACGCCCGGCGGTAGAAGGGCGCCGAGTTCTGGGTGGTCTCGCCCCAGATGGCGTCGGCGTCAATCTCCGCGGCCACGCAGGCCACGTAGTACAGCAGCGCCGTCCCCACCCCGCGCAAAGGCATGTTCCGCTTGCGCACCAGCCGGGGATGCATGGCCAGAAAGTCGATATACACGTTGTTGCTCCAGGTGCGGTGGAAGTGGCACAGCCCGACCAGCGTGCCGTTCTTCAGCCACGGGGCGCGTGCCAGCACCAGTTGGCCCACCTCGGCATAGGGATTGTCCTGGATGAAGTCCTTGATGTCCTCGATGCTCTCCGTGACCTTTCCCTTGGCCTTTTCCTCCCGCCAGCGGCGGAAGGCCTGCGTGCACAGCTCCAGCGCGTCCTGCACGTTGGGGTTGGAGCTGGGCTCGGCCGAGCGCAGCCACGCCCGGAAAGCGCGCTCATCGCGCTTGGTGGCGTAGGCGTACTGCAGCGGTTTCTCTCCGCCGATGGAAAAGCTGGTCGGCAGGATGGGAGGGCCGGCTTGGGCGCGCGCAGGCACGGTCGGCTGGGGGGCCGGCGGACATGATACTCGATAGGCGCCCGCAGGATGACGGTTCCAGCGCCAGGGGTTATCTAGCCGAGTCTGTGTTCGCCCATTGTTTCCAGTGCTGCAGGTACCGACCTTCGTTCTCTGCGAACTCAGGAATGCTCGGCCCCCATTGCTTCTGACCCGTGATTTCCGCAAGCGCCCGGACGGCGTAGTAACGCACGTCACGGCTCGGATCCTGCAGGAGTCGCAGTAGCGCAGTAGTGGAGCTGGGATCAGCGATATGCCAAAGGGCCTGCGACGCAGCAACCCTTGTGGCCGGGTCTTTTGATGAGAGCAGCCGCACCATTGCAGGTACAGCACGACGATCTTTTACCCAGCTCCCGATCGCATACAGCAGCCCGGGTCTCTGTTGAGTCGACGCCTCGCCGCGCAGCAGTAGCTGAACCACACTCGACAGCTCACTGAGGTCTCCACGAACCAGCAATTCCGCTTGAAGAGCCTCTCTCACCTGCTGCGTGCGCGCATTAGCAATGCCCCTTTTCAGGGCGGCATCGAAGTAATCTGCAGCCGCTGGAATCGCATAATCGACCTCCAGTACCCAGGATTTGTCCGATTCCGATGCCGCGCTCGACGCGACAACATTCGCAAGCTGGCGGAGTACAACTTCAACTACTTGTTCCGTTGTGTGCGCATTCTCCATCGGAACTGACTCGTCGGTTGCCGGCAAATCTGGATAGTACTGATTCACGATCTCGTATCCATGGCCGCCTGCCCGCAGGAACACCATTTTGAGCCCCGCCTGCAACGGCCGGTAGCCCATGAAAGAGTCAGGTAAGCCATACTTCACCGTCAGTTGATCTGAGCAACTGCCCTTAATCACCCTTCTTACCCGCAGTTCCGCTGCATACTCGTGCCCTGGAAAGACATCTGTTCCGCGCCTCACAAGCGCAGCCGTTCCTAGCGGTGTAGATGGGGAAACATCGGCAATGACGATGACGTCCGCCTCACCGATGAGTTCAGAGAAGCTTATGTGCGGACGCCCGACGGCGAACAACGGGAGCGTCACTGTGATCACGAGGGCCAACCCACCTACGGGCTCCAAGGGCCGCCTCAACCCAAGTCCCTGTTCCCCCGAGGCCTTCTTAAGTATCTCCACGGTTTTACGTCAATGCAGGTTCGCCCTTGCCCACGCCTTCTGACCTGACCCCCGAAAACTGGTCCACGTAGAATGACACGTTTTCCTTTCAATCGAGAGAGGAGAAGTGTATGCGCAAGAGCCGGTTCACGGAAGAGCAGATCATCGCGATCCTGCGGGAAGGGGAGGCAGGCGGCAACGTGGGCGAGCTGTGCCGCAAGCACGGGGTGAGCAAGGAGAGCTACTACCGCTGGAAGGCGAAGTACGGCGGGATGGAAGTGAGCGAGGCGCGGCGGCTGCGGGCCTTGGAGGAAGAGAACCGGCGGCTGAAGCACCTGGTGGCAGATCTGACGCTGGACAAGCAGGCGCTGCAGGCGGTGCTGGCAAAAAAGTGGTGAGCCCGCAGATGCGGCGGCAGGCAGTGGCGCTGACGTGCGCCGCGGTAGCGGTGAGCCAGCGACGCGCCTGCGGGCTGATGGCGAGTCATCGTTCGACCTGCCGCTACCGGCAGCGGCGCGCGGCGGAGGAGGACGAGCAGCTACGGCAGCGGCTGCGCGAGTTGGCGCATCGCTACCGGCGGTGGGGCTACCGCCGCCTGACGAGCGGCTGACCCAACGCGAGGGGTGGCGAGTGAACCACAAACGCGTGGAGCGGCTGTACCGGCTGGAAGGGTTGCAGGTGCGGAAGCGGCGGCGCAAGCGCTGCGCGGGAGCACGGCGTGCGCCCCTGCCGGCGCCCACGGGGCCGAACCAGGTGTGGTCGATGGACTTCATGCGCGACACCCTGGCCAGCGGCCGGGTGCTGCGCACACTGAACGTGGTGGACGACTACACGCGGGAGTGCCTGGCCATCGAGGTCGATACGTCGTTGCCGGGCGTGCGCGTGGTCGAGGTGCTGGAGCAGCTCGCGGCCGAGCGCGGGAAGCCGCGGCAGATCCGCACCGACAACGGCCCCGAGTTCACCGGGCGCGCGCTGGACCAGTGGTGCTTCGCCCAGGGCGTCGAGCAGCACTTCATCGCGCCGGGGAAACCGATCGAGAACGGCTACATCGAGAGCTTCAACGGTAAGTTCCGCGACGAGTGCCTGAACGAGAGCTGGTTCCTCTCGCTCAGCGACGCCCGGCACACCATCGAACAGTGGCGGCGGCACTACAACCGCGAGCGGCCACACTCGGCGCTCGGCTACCGAACCCCGGAGGAGTTCGCAGCCGAAACCAAGAGCTTCTACGCGGATGGAGTGGGGCAAGGGACCTCAAACGCCGGCCCCTTGCCCCACACCCCCATCCCCGCTACGCTGCGGGGCGAACAAAACGCGGAGAAAGTGTCATTATGACTGGACCAGAAACAGGGGTCAGGTCACTTCCAATGACTCAAATACTCATCTTCGCGGTCCCGAAACTCCTCCAGTAACGGTCGCCATTGGGTTTGTCCTGTAATGTCGGCAATCCCAATCACCGCGTTGTAACGGACCTCAAAATCGGAGTCCTGTAATGCCAAGCCAAGTTCCCGCGCGGCCGCATCGGTACCTACTTGTCGGAGTGCGGTGGCTGCGCTGCGCCGTACCCTGACATCGGCATTTCGGAGAAGCTTCGCAAGGTATGGGATCGCACTCGGCTCCCGCACCCCTCGAGCAATACCAGAAGCGACATTCTGGACAAGGTATCCGGGAATATCCCTCGACTTGGATAGCAGTTCTACCGCAACAGGCATCATGCTCGTCTCATTTTGCTCCAGCAAGGTGGCGATCGACTGAATTCGAACTGTCTGATTCGTGCTCCTCGATGCGGCACGCAATGCCCGTGTCGCAGCGGGGGTCTGAACCGTGCCCAGGACCCAGATGAGAGTAACTTGGTCGTCCTTGGACGCATCGACGGCTCCCAAAGCCGCGGCCAATTCGCCTACGACATTGGCGAAGACGCCCGCGTCCTTGGTTGCGGCGTGCGGCGTTGCGGGAAACGACGGATAGAACGGGTCCGCCACCTGCCAATCGGCGCCTGTCGATCTCAGGAAAACAATCCGATAGGAGGACGGCACTCCTCGATAGCCCAACGACTCAGGCTGTGGCAACACGAACTGGAATGAGACTCTCCCGGGATTCATCTGCCCCTTGAGTACGTAGTCCACCATCATCTCTGCTTGCATCCGAGTGACCTGCACATAGGAGCCGCGCACTTCCATCTGCGATTCGCCCAGTTGCTGTACGACCTCGATTCGGCCAACCACAATCAGGTCCGAACGCTCGCACAGCTCGGCCAGATTCAACGGCGGTACGGGTGTGGCGTGAACGACAGCAGTCGCTGCCATGAAAGATGCGATGGTGACCAGCATCTTCAACGAGCGCATACAGCCCTCCAGCGGCCGATACCCGATCATTGGGTGCATCGCTAACACCCCACTAGCAGTAAGGAAGCAGCAGCTAGGAACGTCGAGGAGCGGGCAGGCCTCGACCGATCGGCTATCTAGCCCGGTAGCTTCGGGCCCATTGTTTCCAGTGATGCAGGTATCGATCTTCGTTCTCCTTAAACTCAGGAATGCTCGGCCCCCATTCTCTCTCACCGGTAATATCTGCAAGAGCCCGGACGGCGCAATAGCGCACCTCGTGGTAAGGGTCTTCCAAGGCTTTCAGCAAGATCTCCGCGGTGTTGGGATCAGCAATGTGCCAAAGTGCCTCAGATGCGGCAGCCCTCGTTTGGCGGTCACTTGATGACAAGAGAGGTATCAATGACGGCACAGCTCGCCGATCTTTCAATGTACTGATCGCATACTGCAGGCGCGACGTCGTGTGAGGCGAGGCATTGTTGCGCAGGAGAAGCTGAACAACACTTGACAGCTCACTCAAGTCCCCGCGAATCAGCAATTCCGCCTGAAGCTTCTCTCGCATCCGCTGTGTTGCCGCATTCGCGACGCCTTTCTTCAGCGCCTCTTTGAAAAGCTCTGACGCTGGGATAGCATAGTCATACATCAGGACCCAAATCTTGTCCGATTCGGATGCAGTACTCGACGCGATCACATTCGCGAACTGGCGGAGCACAACTTCAACCAGTTGGTCGTCGCTCAGTGGATCTGTTACGGAGACAGCTTCGTCGCTTGCGGGCAGGTCAGGATAGTACTGATTCACGATTTCGTACCCATTGCCGCCCAGCCGCAGGAACACCATCTTGAGGCCCGACTGCAACGGCCGGTATCCCATGAACGACTCTGGCAGCGCATATTTGACCGTGAGGCGGTCTGGACAACGACCTTTAATCACGCTCCTTACTCGCAGTTCCGATGCATACTCGTGTCCCGCAAAGATGTCCGTCCCGCTCCTCACCAGCGCAGGCGTCTTTAGTGGCGTAGATGGGGAAACATCCGCAATGACAATGACGTCGGCGTCGCCAACCAGGTCAGAAAGGTTCAGATGCGGACGCCCCACCCCGAACAGCGGCACAGTCGCTGCAACACCCAGAATAAATGCTGCGACTACACTGATACGAGTCATGAGCTCCCCCAATTTCTTTACTGCGGCGGCGGTGGAACCTGCACGCCATCATGCTGTCCGTGGTCGATGTAGTAGCCGAGCGTGTCTTGTTGCACCTGGACACCGCCTCCCCCAGTATTGGTGCCAACACGAATCGTTTGCGGAACTGCCATATAGCGAGTTGTACCAGTATTCTGGCCATCACACGTAGGCAATGGGTTCATGGTCGGATTCACGCTTGGATCGGGTGCCCCTATCATGTCTTCGAGAGGGTTCGTTGCAGCGCCCATGGGATTAGGCCCACCAAAACTCCCCCAGTTGCTTCCGTTTTCTGACGCAGGGGTCCCCAGGACTTCATTCCATTCGGCGTCGGTCGACATTACAGAATTCAAATTGTCACGCAGCTCATACCTCGCGACAGAGATGTAATTGGTTGGAGAGAAGAAGCACGTCGTCTCGGGTTCACCCAGCGATTGCAGTTTCCAAGGTACTCTCGCCGTCATGGCGAACGGATTGGACACGATGCCGTCAACGGTGACCTTGATCGAGATATCTCCGGGCGCACCGCTGAAATGACTGCTGGTGCTCCTAATCGCTGCTTGGTTCCCGTTGCCTGAAAGACTCACCTTGTCGGAACCCGATACGATGCTCCAACTGATGGTACTGCCCGGAGAAGACGTAAGGGTTACCGCTGTGTCGTAGCCGGCTGGAGTCGCTCCGTTGAACCACCACACCGTGTCGCGTCCGCTTATGTTTGTGTCGATGACGGTGAAAGTTGCTCTGCCTTTGATGCTTCCGCCCACGGAAGCGCTCAATTCAAGGTTCCTCTTCACGCTGCTCGCGTCTACTCCCCTCACCGATACCGGTCCCGATTGCGTGATTGTTGTTGTTGACGAGTTCGTGGAGGTGAATACAGCCGATCCAGTTCCGTTGGTTGGCGCCAGATTCAGAGTCATCGTAACCGGATTAGGCGGGTACAGGGTTAGTAGGGTAGGTTGGGGTCTCCGTCGACGGTCAGCTTTCCCTGCTTGTCCAACGTAATGAGAAGAGTGCAGTTGTAACCCGACGGAGAACACTGCCGAAAAGGTGGTCTCGCAGCTTCCAACGGCACTGCTCCCGCTATGGACAGTGCCATCCCCGCCAAGATTCCTGCCAGCGCACGATTCATGTCTCAGCGCCTCCTCTTGCGTTGGACTGCTGTCATAAATTCCTGCAAAGACGCCTTCTTACCACACATCAGGCGGAGTCAAGCGAAAAGTTCAATCCCGTTCCGAAACCGGAACAAGAGCCGCCTTCGCTCCTTGTTCGCTTTTTCCCCTTGACAACGGCACTGCAGAGTTGCTAAGATAGCCCAGGTTAGATTCTCATTCGGCTAAGTGCCGATGGGACAACATCCCGGGTTCTCCTCGGAATCGCCCCTGGGTTCTTTGAAAAATCGACGTGTTTGCGGGTGTGAGTGGAGCCAGGTCCGCAGGCTGAAATCCTGGACGAAGCTAGAGCTTGTCGGCTAAGTCCTTTCACCACGGGACTTTACCTCTAACTCCTTTAGATGCCGGGACCGGGCGGGATCTCGCCCCGTAACTCTATGATTCCATTAGCGACGAGAGGGGGTGGGGGTAGGCATTCCGGGCTGACTTCGGAGTTACTACTCGGCTCGCCAGAAAGCTGTGGTACCTTGTGCCCGACCCGTTTTCGCCATGGCGCGCATGATCGATCTCATCCGCGAGTCGGCGGTGCCGGCGGCCGTGATGCGCACCGCCGCCAAGGGCGCGCTCACAGTTCCTCCGGGGGAGATGATCGAGATCCTCGTCTACCTCTCTGCGCACGCCATCTTCGGCGAGCAGGCACGAATGACGCTCGCGGGCTGGGACGAAAAGTGCTGCTTGGAGGCAGTCAGCGATCCGGCCACACCCTGGCAGGTGCTGGAGTACTTCATCGCGCCGCAGAACCGGCGGCCCCGTCTCTTGCCGGCGCTCATCGAGAACCCCGCGCTGCGCGAATCGCGCGTGGTGGAGCTGGCCGCGACGCCCTCGCGCGAGGCGGTTGAGATGCTGCTGGCCAGCGAGCGCGCCCGCAAGTCGGTGGATGTGCTCCACGCTCTGGCTTCCAATCCTGCGGTCAAGCCGGAGGAAATGGAAAAGATCAAGCAGGCGCTGGCAGCACTGGGAGAAACCGCCGCCGAGCTGGCTGCGGATCTGGGCAATGCCGAAGCCGACACGGCGAAAACGGAGTACGAGGTCGAGCACGCCGCCGAGATTGCTGCCGAGGAAGGCAAGCCCTTCGAGCTGGTGGGCGGCGCCGAGGCCGACGAAGACGAAGCACCCGTTGCGGCGGCCGCCACGGCCGCGACGGCTCAGGCGGCGAAGCCCGAGGGCGAGCAGCGGGAGCGCATCTCCACGCTGCAAAAAATCTCCCGCCTCACCGTGGGCCAGCGCGTGCAACTGGCCATGAAGGGCAACAAGGACGAGCGCTTCATCCTCATCCGCGACGGTTCCAAAGTCGTCTCCAGCGCCGTGCTGCAGTCGCCCAAGCTCTCCGACGCCGAGGTCGAAACCTTCGCCGCCATGAAGAACGTGCAGGAGAGCGTGCTGCGCGACATCGCGCGCAACCGCAAGTTCATGAAGAGTTCGGTGGTCATCAAGAATCTGGTCAACAATCCGCGCTGCCCGCTGGACCTCTCTCTCAACCTGATGAACCACCTGAATCTGGCCGACCTCAAAAGCCTCTCCGGCAACAAGAACGTCCCCGAGACGCTGCGCAAGCTGGCGCTGAAGCAGTTCAAGATGAAGAGCGCGCCGCCGGGCGGCAAGAAATCCGAATAGGGTTATTTCTTCTTCCAGGCGGACTTGTTCGAATACGCCTTGGGGTCGCCGGCGTAGCGGAGCACGAAGCGCTGCAGCTCCTCGGTCGAAGCGGTGAGCACGATGTCGCCCTCCACGACTTCGTGATCCAACGCCGTTCGTTGTTTGGTGAGCAGCACCTTGAGCCAGTCGTAATCCAATTGCTCTAGAGTCAGCGTGCCGCCTTGCAGCGTGACCCGCCAGAGGCTGTGGCCCGCGATGTAGTGGTCGTCGAGGTCCTTCTCGGGGACCGGCGTGATGTCGAAGTAGCGCTGGTTGCCGATGAGGCCGAGATTCACCTTGTAGCGGGCGACGCGCGCGATCTCCGGGTCACGGTACTCCAGCTCATAGCCGGTTTCGCCGGCACGCGTGAAGGTGAGCGAAGCCTTGCCCTTGCCGTTCTGGTCCTGCGACTCCCAGGTTCCGACCAGCGCGGGCTCGAACACGGCGTCGCCGATGGCCAGAAACGGATGCAGCGAGCGCACGAAGCATCCCGAGAAAAGCGCTCCCGCTGCGCAAGCCAGAGCCGCCCAGGTCGCCGCTCGCTTCCAGCGCCGCATGTTGTGTTCACTATACGACGGGCCGGACTGGGAAGGCGAGGCTCGCTTCCCGTACAATGTCGCCTTCGGTTCGGCGAGGAACCGTTGCCCGAGGCCAAGGTCCAGGACGAGATTCACGACCTGCTGCAGCGCGCGCAGAACATCGCGGTCGTGGGCCTGAGTTCGAGCCCGCTGCGCCCCAGCTACGGCGTGGCCGCATACCTGCAAACCGCCGGCTACCGCATCATCCCGGTGAATCCCAATATCCGCGGTGCGCTGGGGGAGAAGGCCTGGCCGTCGCTGCGCGATGTGCCGGAGAAGATCGACATCGTGGACATCTTCCGCCGTCCGCAGTTCGTGCCCGAGGTCGTGGACCTCGCCATCGAACTCAAGGTGCCCGCCATCTGGATGCAGGAAGGTGTGATTCACGAGGAAGCGGCAGCCAAGGCGCGCAAGGCCGGCATCTTCGTAGTGATGGACCGCTGCATCCTGAAGGAACATCGGGCGCGCTTCGCCTGAGCGTTCTCCCGTTTAGCGTTCGTGGTTGTCGCGGGATCGGCGCTTCCGGATTTCCTCGATCTTCTTCCGCAGTTCGGCTTCGAGGCCTTCGCCTGTCGGTCGGTAGTAGGTGCGGCCGCGCAGGCTCTCCGGCAGGCACTCCATGTCGGCGATCTTGCCCTCGACGTCGTGGGCGTACTGGTATCCCTTGCCGTAGCCGAGCGCTTTCATCAGGCCGGTGGGAGCGTTGCGCAGATGCAGCGGGACGGGTGCGGCGGCGGTCTGCTCCACGTCCTGCAGCACGGCGCCGTAGGCGGTGTACAGAGCGTTGGACTTGGGCGCGAGGGCCAGGTACACCACCGCTTCGGCCAGGGCCAGATTGCCCTCCGGCATGCCGATGAAGTCCACAGCGTCGCGCGCCGCCATGGTGACGCCGAGCGCCTGCGGGTCGGCCATGCCGATATCCTCCACCGCCATGCGCACTACGCGCCGGGCGATGTAGAGGGGATCTTCGCCGGCCTCGAGCATGCGCGCCAGCCAGTAGAGCGCGGCGTCGGGATCGCTGTTGCGCACCGATTTATGCAGCGCGGAGATCAGGTTGTAGTGCTCCTCGCCCTGCTTGTCATAGAGCAGCACGCGCTTCTGCAGCGCGTCCTGCACGATTTCCGTGGTGATTTCAGCCGGAGCAGCGGGCGCAACACCTGCGCGCGCGGTGGCTGCGGCGACCTCCAGCACGTTGTAGGCGGAACGGGCGTCGCCGCTGGAGTAGGCCGCGATGCGCGCCAGGACCTCGTCCGAGACTTTGAGGTTCAGGTCGCCCAGGCCGCGCTGACGGTCGGCCAGCGCACGGCGGAGCAGCCGCACGATCTGCTCTTCGGTAAGCTGGTTCAGCGTGTACACGCGACAGCGGGAGAGCAGCGCCGAGATGATCTCGAACGAGGGATTCTCGGTGGTGGCGCCGATGAGCGTGATGGTGCCGCGCTCGACGTAAGGCAGGAAGGCGTCCTGCTGGGCCTTGTTGAAGCGGTGGATCTCGTCGATGAAGACGATGGTGCGAGTGCCGTATTGCCGCGCCTTTTCGGCTTCCGCCATGACACGCTTGATCTCGGCAATGCCCGCCAGGACCGCCGAGAACTCGACGAACTCCGAGCGGGTGAGGCGGGCGATGATCTTCGCCAGCGTGGTTTTGCCCGAGCCCGGAGGCCCCCAGAAGAGGACGGAGCGGATGTCGTCGCGCTCCATCTGCGCGCGCAGCGGCTTGCCCGGAGCGAGAATGTGCTCCTGCCCGACGAACTCCTCGAGCGACTGCGGACGCATGCGGTCGGCGAGGGGGCGGCCCGGAAGCGGCTCACTCGACGGGATGGGCTGGAACAGGCTCATTTCTCACCACTGAGGCACAGAGACACGGAGGAATTTGGTAATTGGGTAATCCGGTAATTTGGTGACTTGAAATCGTCGAATTGGAAAGGCCAGAATCATCAAGGACCAAATCACCAAATCACCAAATCACCAAATCACCAAATCACTGTACCCCTCGGTGGCCAGCATCGCTGCCTCGCCTTAGCCTTGCGGCCTCGTACAGCACGATGGACGCGGCGACGGCGGCGTTGAGGGACTCCACGCGGGGCGTGTGCGGAATCATCACCAGTTCGTCGGCCAGCTTCAGGACGTCTCGCGGAACGCCCGTGGCTTCGTTGCCGACCACCAGGGCCAGAGGGCCATCGAGCCTGGCCTGGTCGAGCCGCGTGCCTTTGTGGGAGGAGGCTGCGAGCACGCGCAGGCTGCGGCCGCGAAGCGTGCCTATCGCTTCCGCCAGGGCGACCGGGATGACCGGAAGCCGGAACAGCGAGCCCGAAGCGGCACGCACCACCTTGGCGTTGAACGGACTAACGGTCTTCTCGCCCAGCAGCACGCCGGTAGCGCCGAAGGCTTCGGCGGAGCGCATCATGGTTCCCAGATTGCCCGGGTCTTGTATGCCGGCCGCCAGGAGAACGAGCGGCTGGGATGCGCGCAATGCGTCGTCGAGGTGGAAGTCCTTGAGATGGACGAGTGCGGCCACGCCCTGCGGCGACTCCGTAGCTACGACGTCCGCGAACAAGCGGTCCGGCACGAGCAGAGTCTCCACATGGCTGCCGAGCTGGGGCAAGAGGCGCCTGGCCGTGGGTTCTGCAGACTCGGCGAAGAACACGGCGCGAAAACGCAATCCACTGCGAATGGCCTCTTCCACGAGGCGCACGCTCTCGATGGCCAGGCAGCCTTGGCGCGTGCGCTCGGAACGGGCAAAGGCCCGCCGCAACTCCTTGAGCAGGGCGCTGTGCCGTCCGGCCACGCGCCCCATGCGTTCCTGAACGCCGTTGGGCACGACTGCCATCATACTGCCTTGGGTCGGAGCCGAGGTTGAGGCACCCCAGCGAGCCGGCGGTGTCAACCGCCCAGCGCTTGCAAGCCGGTGGGCGAAAGCCGCAAACTGTAAGTTACGGCGGCTGCGTGGAGGTTTTCTTGCGGGCCGCCGGGGGATGTGTTAGTTTCGCCCCGTCCTCAGGGAAGGACGCGCTTTGCCCGCCGAAGTCATCCGCATCAACTGCGAGAAGCCGGAGCCCTCGCTGGTGGGCTACGTCGCCGAACAGATCCGCCGCGGAGAAGTGATCGGCATGCCCACCGACACGTTTTACGGGCTGGCCGCCGATCCCTTCAACCTGCGCGCCGTCGAGCATATTTACGACATCAAGGGACGATCGCGGCACAAACCGCTCTCGCTGCTCATCGAGTCGGAAGACCAGGCGATCGAGCTGGCGCGCCCGCTGCCCGCGCAGTTCTTCGAGCTGGCGGCGAAGTTCTGGCCGGGTCCGCTCACCATCATCGTGAAAGCGGCCTCGCGGCTGCCGCTCAAGGTGACGGCCAACAGCGGCAACGTGGCCCTGCGGGTGCCGGCGGCGACCGTGCCAGTGGCCGTCATCCGCGCCGCCGGCGTGCCCATCACCGCGACCTCGGCCAACCTGAGCGGCGCTCCCGAGTGCACGACGGCGGAAGGCGTGCGCGAACAGCTGGGAAATCGCCTGCCCACCATCGTGGACGGAGGGCCTTCGACCCGCAGTGTCGCCTCCACCATCGTGGACCTGTCGGACGAAAGCGGCGGCTGGCGGCTGCTGCGCGAGGGAGCCATTCCCGCCAAGGAGATCGCGGCGTTCCTCGAGCAGGCATGAACGCCGGTCGATGGCCGCGCCGCTGGCCGCGCCGGCTGCTGTTTTTCTTCCCCCTCGCGGCGGTCGTCTATGGCGCAGTGCTTTACAGGCACATCTTGCGAGAGTCCACCGTGGATGACGCGCAACCTGCGGACGCCATTGTGGTCTTTGGCGCGGCACAGTACAGCGGGCGACCCTCCCCCGTGTACCGGGCGCGGCTCGACCATGCCTACGATCTGTTCCAGCGCGGCCTGGCGCCCTTCGTCATCACCACCGGCGGCGCCGGCGGCGACCCGACGTTCAATGAAGGCAGCGTGGGACGTGATTACCTGGTGGCCCGCGGCGTTCCGGAGCCCTCCATCATCGCCGAGACGCAGAGCAGCGACACGGAAGAAGCGGCCCGGCGCGTGGCCGTAATCATGCGCGCCAACGGCTTGCACAGTTGTGTGACGGTCAGCGATGACTACCACATGTTCCGCATCCGGCGCATGCTGGAAAGCAAAGGCCTGGAAGTGCATGGCTCGCCACGGCCGCAAGGAGCGTCAGGCTGGGAGAGAAGCAGACTGGTCCTGCGAGAGGTGGTCAGCTATGTGATCTGGCGATTCGGCGAATTGGCGACTTGGTGATTGAAAATCGAAACAATCACCAAGTCCATTACTTTACAAGTGCCAGCACTCGGGCGGGACCGCCTGAGCCGCCGGCCAGCTTGGCGGGCGCGACCACGATGAGAGCGCCGACCTCCGGAACGCGGCTGAGGTCGCCCAGGTTCTCGATGTGGTAGACGCTGCGGGCCGCAGTGTATTTGTGCACCGGCCAATTCGTGGACGCGCCGTAATCCACGCTCATGGTGTCGATGCCCAGCGCGACGACGTTGCGTGACTCCACCAGAAAGCGCGCTGTCTCCGGCAGGAAGCCGGGGAAGTGCATGACGCCGGCGGCATCGGGGTTGCGATAGTCCTTCATGGAGGCCGCGCGCGCGGCCCAGGCGGTGTAGGCCACAACGATTGCTCCAGCCGGGATCTGCCCGTTGGCCTGCTCCCAGTGGGCCACGTCCTCGATGGTGATCTGGTAGTCGGCGTTGCCGCGCACGTGATGACGCACATCCAGCAGCACCAACGGTGCAACGAGGCGCTCCGGCGGAATCTGATCCACGGTCCAGCGTCCGGCGGCGAAGTGGGCGGGGGCATCCACATGAGTGGCGAAGTGTTCGGGAAGCGAAATGGTGCGGGTGAAGTATCCGTCTCTCTCCATCCGGCCGAGGGGTCGCGCCTCGAACGGCGATTTTTCCGTGCCTTCCCAGTTGGGAAACTTTTCACTCAACGGCTGGGTCAGGTCGATGACGGCGCTGAAGCCGGGCGCAGCGGGAATCTCGGCCTTGCGCTGGGCGAACAGAAACAGGGTCACGGCGAGGGCGCCGGCGATCAGGAAAGTGCGCAGGTTCATGGTTGACTTGACCATCAGATGCCTCCCGGAAGGCGAAAGGTTCGCCGCTCAGGGCCCGGTTTCAGCAGGCGGCTCCAGACGGTGCAGGGCGAAGCTGAACCACAGGGAATTGGCGCCGTTGTAGTCTACCTTTGCTTCGGCGGTAGCGAAACCGGCGCGCTCGGCCCGCAGGCGGCAGGCGCGGCACTCGGTCTGGTGCGGAATCTGGTAGCGCCCGTCCTTGCGCGTGGTGAAGTTGCCCAGCGCCTTCCCGGCAGCGTCGAATAGTGTGACGCTGGTGCGCGGCAGAGGCCAGCCTTCCTCGTCGGTGACTACGCCTTGCAGTTGGCCGCGGGGCGGGAGACCGTCGGGCGAGTAATCACGCGCCAGCCAGCCGGGGCCACGCAGCGGGCGCCCGCCCATCCGGCCGGTGACCTTGCCGTGCTCCAACGCGAGAACGCCGTTGACGAATACATACTCGATGCCCGCTGACGGCTGGTGCGGATCCGCGAACGTGGCCAGGTCGCGGACGGTTGCCGGGTCGAAGATGGTGATATCGGCGAAATACCCGGGACGCAGCAGGCCGCGGTCCGCGAGCTTCATGCGCTGTGCGGGCAGGGACGTGAACTTGCGGATGGCGGCCTCCAGGCGCAACAGCTTCTCCTCCCGCACGTACTTGCCCAGGATGCGGGTGAAAGATCCGTAGGCGCGCGGGTGGGTCTTGGTCGCGCCCAGCGGTCCCTGCGGATTGGTGGCCCCGGCGTCCGTATCCACGGCGACCCAGGGCTGCCGCAGCGCCAAAAGCACGTCCTCTTCGTTCATCTCGAAGTACACCGCGCCGACGTTGTTGTGGTCCGCAATGATCAGATCGAGCGCCGCATCCAGCGGATCTTTCTTCTGCTCGGCCGCGATCTCGGCCAGGTTGCGGCCTTCGTACCTCTTTAGTTCCGGCGAGAGGACGGAGACGACCAGGATGCCCTCCGGTCCTGTGAGGCCTTGCCACATGTTCTCGAAGCCTGGGAGGCCGGTTTCCAAGTCGCGGCGGATGGCAGCGCGCTGGGCCGGGTCGCGAAGCCGCGCGAGGTAGGCTTCCGTGCCTCCCTCCTGGTACTTCGGAGGAACGATGGCCGAAAGGGTGGTGGCCGAAGCCACATACGGATACAGGTCGGCAGTGACGTCGAGCCCCGCGGCTCGCGCCCGCTCGATGGCGGCGATGACCTCGCCCATCTTTCCCCAGTTGGGACGGCCGGCGACCTTCAGATGCCAAATCTCGACCGGCAGGCCGGCCTCTCTTCCAATACGGAACGCTTCTTCCAGTGCCGGCTGGATGTGCGCCCCTTCATCGCGGATGTGCGAGGCATAAATGCCGCCGTGGCGTGCGGCCATCCGCGCCAGCGTTAACAGCTCGTCCGTCGTGGCGAACGAGCCGGGCGGATAGATGAGGGAGGTGGAAAGACCCATTGCGCCGTCGTACATGGCGTCTTCCACCAGAGTCTGCATGCGGGCAAGCTCACCGGCCGTAGGCGCGCGGTCCTCGTTCCCCAGCACCATCTGGCGAACCTGGGCCGCGCCCACGAACGTACCCAGGTTGATGGCCATGCCCTGCTGCTCGAGCCGCCGGAAGTATTCATCGAGCGACTGCCAGTCCACGGCGATTCCGTAGGTGCGCAGGAAGTCCTGGAGTTCCGCCAGCGATGTAGCATTCACCGGCGCCACGGAATTGCCTTCTCCGGTGATCTCAGTCGTGATCCCCTGGGTCAGCTTGCTGACGGCCTGCCGGTCGATCAGAAGCGAGTACTCGCTCTGCCCCAGCATGTCGATAAAGCCGGGCGCGACGACTTTCCCCCTGGCGTCAATCGTCTGCCGTGCGGTCACGCTGTCGGCGGCGTGCCCCACGAACGCGATGCGGTCGCCGATGATGCCTACATCCGCATCCACCCAGGGGTTGCCGGAGCCGTCCACCACCCGGCCGTTACGGATGAGCACGTCATAGTCCTGCGCCGCCACGCAGGAGACAGCGAAGATCAGCAGCCACAGGCAGCGAGCGCGTCGCATGAGATCAACTGGAAGCAGCCGGAAACCTTACATGAATCCGTTTCGCCCGCCAAGTCAGCGGAGCCAGAGCCACGCCAGAAGGGCAGCGCTGAGTGTGCCGAACAGATTCACAGTGTCATTGGAAAGCCGGCCGCGACGCTCCCATATCGCGCCCAGGGTGCTGTCCACCAGCATGCCGACGCTGCCCGCGAGCGCCAGGGGGACGGCAAAGGTCATGGGTACCGCGCCGGCCACCACGCAGGTGGCCACCACCAGGGCGGCGGCCAGCATTCCAGCGACAGTGCCGGCCAAGCTGACGCCACCGTCGGTGCCGGGCGGAACCGGCTCACCGGTGGTGACAAGAAAGGTGGGGCGAGGGGCGGCCTGCCCGTATTCGCTGGAGACCGTGTCCGCCGCGGCTTCCGCCAGCGCAGCCGTTGCAGCCGCCATCAGGGGCACCGGGTTCTCGCTACCCGGCGAAAACGCTGCCAGCAGGCCGGCCGCTCCGGTGTTCGCCAGAATCTGCGCAGCCGACCGGCCGGCACGGCTTTCTGCGGTTCCCAGTTGCTCCTTGCGCGCGCGGCCCATGCGAGTCCCCAGAGCGGTGAGGACGAACAGCGCGACCAGACCGGCGAAGAGCGCCCATCCGCCGCCCACAAACAGCAGCAGAGCGGCGGCCGAGCCGGCCAGCGCTCCGCCATTGGTCACTGCGCGCAACCACCGAGCGGCCAACGCCAGCGCCGCGGTGAGCGTCAAAGCCACGAACAAGCGCTGCGCCAAGCCGGGTTCGCGGTCGGCCAGCAGGATTAACCGGACGGCAGCCGCCATCAGCAGCACAGTGAGCGCAGCCAGCGGCCACGCCACGCGGACCGTGGACCCGATGCGACCAGGAGCGGAAAGGCTTTGCATGGCAGCGGCGTGTTGGACTGAATACTGACGGAGCCATTACAATAACGCGTTTGCATCGTGATGACAGTCAGTTTTCGCTACGACCGGCAGCGGGAGTCTGGATGAACTCATATCGCGGGGCTGGCCAGGCGGCCACAGTCCTTCTTATCCTGCTGGTGACCGGATGCGGAGAGACCTTCCGCCCCATCGCCACGCCCATTCCGCAGCCGGGGGGTGACCCTTCCGCAACTCGCTTGGCCCTGGTGGTCAACCAGAACGGCGCGGCCGTGGGCAGCGTGAGCCACTACAACGCCGCGGGTGACACCGCCAGCGCCCAGCGGGACGTAGGTACCGGCCCGGTACATGCCGCGTTGCTTCCGCCCAGCGGCGCACGCGCCTACGTGGTCAACCGAGACAGCGACAGCGTCAGCACCTATCTGACGTTCCTCGCCGGCGCCACGGTACGGACCCTCAGTTTGCCGCCGGGTTCGGCTCCGGTGTACGCCCACAGCAACGTGAACAACCGCATGTACGTGGCGGAGTCCGGCACCGACCGCGTCGGGGTGATCGACGTCACCACCGACGTTCTGGTGGCCGAGATCGCCCTGCCGGCGGGGAGCACGCCCGTAGCCCTGGCGGGAACGCCGAACGGCGCCAAGCTGTACTCCGTCAACGCCAACGGCACCGTCACCGTGATCGCCAATGTCGACAACTCCATCCTGGGCACGATCACGGTCGGGAATGCGCCGATCGCAGGGGCCATGAGTTCCGATGGCGCCCGGCTCTACGTTCTGAACCAGGCCGACCAGACGGTGAGCGTCATCCTGACGTCGACGGACACGGTCGCGGCCACCATCCCGGTGGGCGCCACGCCCAGTTTCCTGCGCTTTGATCCGCGTCTGCTCCGCGTCTATGTGGCCAACACCGGGAGCAACAGCGTGAGCATCATCAATGCCGACGCGGCTTCTCCGAATTTTTTGACCGTAACCGTAGTGCCCCTGGACACGAACCTGCCTGCTGGCGCGGCCACAGGACTGGCTCCGGTTTCCATCGCGCCGCTGCCCGACGGCACGCGGGTTTACGTGGCCAACCGCGACAGCAACAACGTTACGGTGATCAACGCCAGCAGCAACACTGTGGCCCGCACAGTAGCCGTGGGGACCCGGCCCGTTTCGCTCGACGCCGCTTCCGACAGCACCAAGGTGTTCGTGGCCAACCAGGGCTCGCAGACCATCAGCGACATCCAGACCTCGAACGACACGGTGGTGCAGACGTTTATGGCGCCCAAGGTCGATCCGCTCTGCACCGATACGAGCAGCGTGACCTGCCCGCGGCAAACACCGGTCTTCGTGCTCACTACGCCGTAGGGGTCATTCCTTTCGCGGTTCGCCGATAAACAAGAGCGGGCGGGAGCACGCTCCCGCCCGTCCGATCGTCCGCATGGCTGCGAAAGTCGTTGCGCGGCCGGCACGCCGCGCAACCGTCGCTTCGGCTATCCCACCACCACGGCTTCCCGCTCGCTCTTGCGGCGACGGTTGTAGCGCATGGCGATGTTCATGAACATGCTGCCGCTGGGCGTGTCGAAGCACATGACCAGGGCTTCGGTGTCCTCGCTGCTGCGGGGACCCTGGTCGGCCGGTGGCTCCGGCGGGTGGATCTTGAAGCGGAAACCCCCGTCGTTGAGCATGGTCACCGCGTTCCCGATGATCTGGTTGGCCAGCTCGAACACGGTTTCCTGGACCATGGCGTCCGAACCCACCGGTTCGCCCAGGAGCTTGGTGGCCACGTTGGTGGCCGTCTGCGGGTCGAGGTCGAGGATGATGCGGCCTTCGATGTCACCCTGGATGTTGACCACGGCGGCGACACCGCGGCGCCGGTAGGCCGCCTCCTCCATGCTGACCCCGCCGATTTGCGTAGTGCACTGCAGGGTCTCGGCCAGCACGGCGTCGGCGGCATTGATGAACGGCTGGATCAGCTCCATCCTCATCCCTGCACCTCCGCGGTGGTAATTTGGGTGGTGACGCCTTCCTCGCCCATCACGTAGCGGACCACGTCGTAGAGCACCTCGGCCTTCACCGGCTTCTGGACGAAATGGCGGGCGCCCTTCTGCAGGGCGGCCACGATGTTCTCCTGATAGCCGACGGAGGAGACCATGACGATGCGCGCGTCCGGAAACTGGCGCACGATGCGCTCGGAGGCCTCGATGCCTTCCATCTGCGGCATGGTGATATCCATGAGCACGATGTCGGGCCGGGTGCGCTCGTACTCGGTGATGGCTGTGCAACCATCGCCGGCCTCGCCCACCACGGTGCCCCCGAAGGACTCCACCAGGCGCGCCAGGTTGCGGCGCGCGAAGACCGAGTCGTCCACGATCAGGTAGCGGACCGGCTGCCTGTCACTGCTGCGCAGTAGAGCCGCGAAGTGTTCCATAAAGCACCTCTCAGTGAGTTCCGAGCAAAACCTTGCCGGCGTGGGCGCGCTCGGCGGCGCACATCGCCTGAAGTGTGTTGGCCAAGGCGTCCAGCGGGACGACGCGCTGCACGTGGCCGCGTTCGATGGCGGCGCGCGGCATGCCGTACACCACGCACGACTCTTCGCTCTGCGCGACGGTGACGCCGCCCAGCGCGCGTACCTGGCCCATGGCCTCGGCGCCGTCCTCACCCATGCCGGTCATGATCACCGCCACAGCCCGGTCGCCGAACTGTTGCGCCGCGGAACGGAACAGCACATCGACCGACGGGCGGTGGCCGTTTACCTTGTCCTCGTCCGAGAGCACCACCAGGTCTCCAAGCGGCATCTGACGGACGCGGATGTGGCGGTTGCCCGGACAGATGAGCGCCCTTCCCGCCAGCAGCAGATCGCCGGACTGGGCCTCCTTCACGTCGATGGCGCAGCACTCGTCCAGCCGCCGCGCGAACATCTCCGTGAAGCCCTCGGGCATGTGCTGGACTACCACGATGCTGCCGGGGAAGTCGCCGGGGAGCTGCGAAAGCATGTATTGCAGCGCATTGGGCCCGCCGGTCGAGATTCCGATCGCGACCACGCGCGTCGGCCGCCGCCGGAAGCGAACCGCCGGTTTGTTCACCCGGCGGGTTTCCATCGGCATCTGCGGAGGGCGTTGCGGCACGCCGTTCTGCGCCGCCACCTTGATCTTGCCGATCAGTTCGGCGGCGATCTGATCCATGCGGGCCTGGGCGGCGTCGCGCGGCTTGGCCACGAAGTCGAACGCGCCCATGGCCAGCGCCTTGAAGGTCGCGGAAGCCCCCTGGGTTGTGTGCGCGCTCACCACGATCACCGGCACCCGGCAGCGCCGAGTGACTTCACGCAGCGTCTCAATGCCATCCATGCGCGGCATCTCCAGGTCGAGCGTGACCACGTGCGGCTGCAGTTCCTCGATTTTCTTGAGCCCGAAGGCGCCGTCCATGGCCGTACCTACGACCTGGAGCGAAGAGTCGCGCTCCAGGATCTGAGGGATGAGCTTGCGCATCAGGGCGGAGTCGTCCACCACCAGCACGCGAACTGGATCGCTCATGCCGGCACCTCCTCCTCGACGGCGCAGCTCAGCCGCTCCACCACTACAGCCAGATTCAGGATCAGCACTACGGTACCGTCGCCCAGGATGGAAGCTCCGCTCACGAATTCGGTCGAGACCAGCCGGTCTTCGAGCGCCTTGATGACCAGTTCTTCTTCGCCGACCAGCCGATCCACGATGAGTCCGAACTTGCGTTCGCCCAGCGCCACCACGATGACGAATACCTTGGGCGCTATGCCGGCCGGACGTCCGGCCAGGCGGTCGAGCCGCACCACGGTCAGCACTTCATTGCGCAGGCGGATGACTTCGTGTTCGCCCACGCGCCGGATCTCTGACTGCGGGGCGCGTGCGATCTCTACCACCGAGGCCAAGGGCACGGCGTACATGCGCTCTTCCACGCGGAACAGCAGCGCCTTGATGATGGCCAGCGTCAGCGGCACGCGCAGGAAGAAACGTGTTCCGCGGCCGGGCTCGCTCTCGATGCTGATGGTGCCCTTCATTCCGTCCACGACGGTCTTCACTACGTCCATGCCCACGCCGCGTCCGGAAATCGCCGTCACCTGCTCGGCCGTGCTCAATCCGGGATGGAAGATCAGCGCCAGGGCCTCGGAATCGCTCAAGCGGGCGGCGTCCTCGGCGCTGATTAAGCCGCGCTCGATGGCCTTGGCCATCACCTTGTTGCGGTCGATGCCGCGGCCGTCATCGGCTACTTCGATGACCACCTGGTTGCCCTGGTGATAGGCGTCAAGCCGCACCGTGCCCTCGCGGGGCTTGCCTGCGGCGGCTCGATCCTCCGGCGTTCCGATGCCGTGGTCCACCGCGTTGCGTACCAGGTGCGTGAGCGGCTCGGCCAGCGTATCGAGGATGCTCTTGTCGAGTTCGGTGTCCTGCCCGGAGAGGACGGTTGTGACCTGTTTGCCTTGCGTGTGGGCCACGTCGCGCACGATGCGCGGGAAGCGGCGGAAGAGCTGCTCGGCCGGCACCATGCGCACTTTCATGACGCCCTTCTGCAGGTCGTTCAGCACCCGGGCCTGAAAGGCCAGCGTGTCCGCTAGGCGGGCGCGCAGCGGGTCCTTGGGGAAGCGGCGCTCGAAGTCGAGCACCACTTGGTGCAGCATGGACTTGCCGATGATCAGTTCGCCCACCAGGTTCAGCACCTGGTCGATGCGCTCGGCGTCCACGCGCAGCACGTTCTCGGCGAGAGTAGTGCGGGGCGCCCCGGGTTTCTCTGCGGGCGCGGTGGCGGCTGTGGCCTGGCTGGCTGCCGTGCCGGCGGCAGGGAAGTCAGCTTCGACTTGTTCCGTCTCGGCCGCCGGGGTCCAGCGCTCAATGCGCACACCGGCCACCACGGCCGGGATGCGGCACTTCTGCGCAATGGTTTCCGGGGAGCGCTCCGACGCCAGCGCGGCCTCGACCGCTGCGACCTGCGTTTCCGGAGCCACCTCTTCCGGCCGCATGGCCAGCACCGTGCCCAGTTCGTCCAGCACGTTGCGGACCAGTTGTACCGCCGCGCCGCGCATGGCGCATTGTGGGTCTAGAGTCACCAGCACGTTGTGAACCACGGCGCCTTGACGGGCTGCGTCCGCTATCACCACCAGTTCGTACTCCGACCAGGAAAAGCTGGGAGCGGAAGATGCCTTGGGGGAGGGCTCCGGCTTGCCTTCGATGAGCGCGCGCACGGCGACGCGCACCGGCTCGCCGGAGGGCACGGGCTGGCCGCTGCGGAAGGCACGCAGCATGGCCTCGAAGACGTCGGCGGCGCCCAGCACCACTTCCGCCAGGGCGCGCCCGGCGCGCGCTGCCATTTCCGGCGTAAGAGCGTCTTCCAGTTCGTGGGCCAGCTCGCTCAGCTCGCGGTAGCCGCAGGCGGCGGAGTCGCCCTTGAGCGTGTGCACGGTGCGGCGCACCGCGCGCACGGTTTCGGCGTCGCCCGGATTCTTCTCCAGCTCGAGACCCTGCTCGTTGAGCACCTGCAGCAGTTCGAGAGCGCTCTCGAAGAAGAGTTCGCGGAGTTCGCCGGCGCGTTCTTCGTCGAACAGCTTCACGCGTTCACCTCGATGCGCTGGTAGCAGGTGCCGTTGTTCTGGTGGATCATGCGGAACTTGTCGGTCAGGCCAAACAGGCTCTCGGCGTGTCCCACAAACAGGTAGCCGTACGGGTTCAGGCAGCGGTAGAACTTGTCGATCAGGCGCTTCTGCTCGGCTTCGTCGAAGTAGATCATCACGTTGCGGCAGAAGATGAAGTCGTTGCGCTGCGGCAGAAACTCGGTTTTCAGGTTGTGGAAGTCGAAGTGGACCAGGTCCTTCACGGCCTTCTTCACCGCGTAACGGTCGCCCACCTTGTCGAAGTAGCGAAGCCGGTAGGAGTAGTCCACGGCATCCATCTGGTGCTCGGGGTAGATGCCTTCCTGCCCGGCGCGCAGCACGCTGTAGCTGATGTCCGAGGCCAGGATCTCCACCTTCCACGGCGGCGGGATCAGCGGCTTGGGCGTCGGCATCTCGAAGGGCAGGGGATTGCGCAGGTAGTAGTAGGCCAGCGCGTCGGCCACCAGGATGGCCAGCGTGTAGGGCTCCTGGCCGGTGGAGCAGCCTGCGCTCCAGATGCGCAACGTGAAATCGCGCCGTTCCTGCTTGCGGTTCAGCATCTCTTCCAGGATGGTCTTGTGGAAGAGATCGAGCTGGGGCTTGTTGCGGAAAAAGCTGGTCTCGTTGACGGTCAGGTTTTCCAGCAGCGCGCCCAGTTCGTTTTTGCCCTCGCGGCTGGTGAGCAGCCGGTAGTAGTGATAGAAGGTGTCGAGCTGGGTGGCTTTCAGCCGGCGCTGCAGGCGGTCCTGGAGGAAATGCACGCGCCGCTCATCGAAGTACATGCCGCATTCCTGGTAGATGAGGGTCTGCAGCAGTTTCAGTTCGGCTTCGGTGAGCTGGACTGCAAGAGTCGACGTTGCCATAGGGTCTCGCTGATACCGATCTTGTTGTTCGCCGCTTTCCGCCTTCAGCGGGCTCCAGCGGGGACAGTGGCCGCTTCGGCGGCCTCCGCCAGTTGCCGCAGTTCACCGCGTTCCAGCACTCGCGCCAGGTCCACCAGGATCACCAGCCGACCATCGAGCTTGCCCACTCCGGTGACGTAGCTGCGCTCGCCTTCTTGGAACACACCGGGTGCCGGCTCGATCTCCGTTTCGGGAAGCTTCAGGACTTCGCTCGCGGCATCGACCACCAGCCCGACCATGCGGCCGTCCAGTTCCGCCACCAGGATGCGGTTCTTCTTGTGGGGGCGGACCTCGCGCTCGCCAAAGCGTTTCCGCAGATCCAGCACCGGAACGATGCGTCCGCGCAGGTTGATCACGCCCTCGACGCAACTGGGAGCATCGGGCACCGAGGTGATCTCGGGCACGCGCACGATCTCGTGCACCAGGTGGATGGGCACGCCGAACAGCTCACGCCCGACCCGGAATCCGACGATGTGCATCTCCCTGGCCATGACTTTTCCCTTCGCCTAGGAGCGCGACGCCGCGGCGTAGCGCGACGCCTCCGCCGGCTGGTACTCCCCCTTCGGTTTGCGCGCCATGCTCTTCCGCCCGTTGCCGTTGGGACCATGCCCGTTGCCGTTGCCGGTCTGGTGCGCGTCGATCGAGAAGCGGTCCATCACCTCCAGCAGCGCGCGCGACATGCGCGACATCTGCTCGGCCGAGGCCGCCAGTTCCGTGGAACCGGAGGTGGACTGACCCACCAGCTCGCGCATCTTTTCCATGGCTTTCATCACGCCGCGCGCGCCCGAGGCCTGTTCCTCCACCGAAGAATTGATCTCGTGCGTGATCTCGTTCAGGCGCGTGGTGGCTTTGGCGATCTGCGACGAGCCGTGCGACTGCTCGTTGGTGGCTGCGCCGATCTCCTGCGCGAACTTGTAGACCTCGGTGACCACGCTGGAGATGCGCTTCAGCGCCTGGTTCAGGTCGCCGCCCAGCGTCAGCCCGTCGTTCACGATGACGGTGGACTTTTCCATGTTCTCCACCGCCTTGCGGGCTTCCTTCTGGATGCTCTGGATGAGCTCGCTGATCTCCTTGGTGGATTGCGCCGATTTTTCCGCCAGCTTGCGGACTTCATCGGCGACTACGGCGAAGCCCAGCCCGTGCTCACCGGCGCGCGCCGCTTCGATGGCGGCGTTCAGCGCCAGCAGGTTGGTCTGCTCGGCTAGGTCGTCGATGACTTCGATGATCTTGCCGATGTCGTCGGCCCGGTTGCCGAGCACGCCGATGATCTCCGCCGAGGCATGGATGGAGCCGTTGATGCGGGTCAGCCCCTCGGTGGCTTTGTCCATGGTGGCGATGCCGTTCTGCACTTCCTCGCGCGAGCGCTGGGAGATGTCCAGCAGCACGCGGGCGGTGTCCGCCACGCGCTGGATGGAGGCCACCATCTGGTCGATGGATGCCGAGGTCTCGCTCACGCTCGAAGCCTGCATCTGCGTGTTCTTCACCATGTTCTGCACGTTGATGCTCATCTCGTGCATCGTGCTGGAGACTTCATCGATGGCGGATGACGCCTGCACGCTCACTTTGGCGGATTCTTCCGAGGCTTGCGCCACCTGCATGGCGCCGCTGGAGACCTGTGAGGCGCTGTCGCGCACGTCGCGCGCCAGCGAGCGCAGGCCCTCGATCATGGAACGGAAGGCATGGGCCAGGGTGTCTTTGGGCGAGCGTGGCTCGATCTCCACCGTCAGGTCGCCGCCTGCGATGCTTTCCGAGTGCTGCGCCATCTCGCGCAGGTACTCGACCATGCTGTTGAAGGTCTGGGCCAGTTCGCCGATCTCATCCGAACGCTCGATCTCCACTTTGTGGTCGAGGTCGCCGGAGTTGCCGATCTGGCGCGCCGCCGCGATCAACTGTCCCAGCGGCTGCACGATGGAGCGCGTGGTCACGTAGGCGATCCACAGCCCGCAGAGCATCGCCAGCATCGTGCCTACTGTAGTGGCGACTGTGGTGAACGTGGCCGCCGTGCGGCTCGATTTGTCCGATTCCTCCAGCGCCTTGTGCGCCGCCTGCCCGGCTTCCGCCAGCGGTTCGGTGGACTTGCGCAGCCACTCCCCAGGATCCAGTTGCAGGTAGAAGACCTGCAGGTCGGCCACGGTCATGTTGCCGGCATCCACTTCCTTGCGCTTTTCAATCAGGGGAGTGGCGAAGTTCGCCAGCCATTCGCGCTCCGCGTCGCGGAATCGCGTAAAGGCGGAGCGCTGCTGGTCGGAGTTGGATTTCTCCTCGGCTTGCTTCAGCAGGTCGGTCAGCCGCGCATATCCGCTCTGCACGGAGTCGGCCTCGCGCGTGTCGCCGCTCTGCAGATAGTTGGCCAGGTAGAGGCGGTTTTGCATCATCTGGAACTGGATGCTCTCCGCCAGCCGCATGGTCTCGACCGCCCGGGCCGCCGTGCGCCGGGCCGAGTGTTCCCACTGCACCGCCGCGATGTTCACCACCAGAAGCAACACGACGATCCCGAGGACCGCCCCGAAGCCCAGGTAAATCTTTCTGCCGATACTCATGACTGCGCCTCCGTGAGGGCTCGTCCTACTGGTTTGCGGGATTGAAGCGGAACTCGACGATGCTGGTGGTCTCTTCTCCCGCCGGTTCGTACTTCCACTGTTTCAGGGCGTCGACCGCCGCGTTGACCAGCAGCGGATGGCCGCCGATCACTTTCGTGGATTTGATCTCACCGCTGGGCGCCACCACCACCTCGACTTTTACCGAGCCGGCGACATTCATCTTCCGGGCCATGGCAGGGTAGGTCGGCTGCACGCGCGTCTTGACCTTGCGAGTGCTTTCGGTGTTCGGCTCGGCGGCCAGCGTGGAAATTCCAGCTACAGCCATCAGGGCGACCGCGGCAGCGCGCTTGAGAATGTTCATGGACACGAGGGACTCCTCCTGAAAAAAGTGAATGCCGAACCCAGGTATGCACGGGCGGTGCCAGTGTTGGACGGTTGTTGACAAGCGACAGCCGATTGCCCATAACATCCTGACTCGCCAGTCACTTATCGGCGTCCTGCACGGCCGATTGAGCAGCACTGTCGGTCGCCTCTCGCGTCTCATTCATGGCTCCGGCCGCCCCCTGCCATCTCAGCCTGAGACGAAATTGCCCATCGCCGTCTTTGCCCAATGTTGCTGTATCGGCACCCCTCGGTTTCTTTGCTTGACTCAAATTGAGATAGCGGATTACCGTGGCTTTGGCGTTGATCCGCTTGACCTTATGGGCAATCCCCGCAAGACCCTGGGTACCGCTGCGGCTGGCTTGGAAGAGGAGGGCAGGCTGCCGGCTGTGGCGGATGACGCCGAACTTCGCCGTGCCCGGGTCCTGGCCGAGTGTGCCCGCATTCTTAACTCCCGCGTAGATATCTCCGTCTCTCTGCGCGCCCTGGCTGGGGCAGTCGTCGATCTGAGTCGTGGCCGATTTGCCGTCCTGCTGCTGCGTGACGGCGACAGCCTCCGCCCGCTGGCCTCCGCTGCTGAAAGTCCCCAGCTTGCCCAAGCCATCACCGCTGCGTTCCAGCAGCACGACTGGAGCGCGGCGCAGGACCTGGTCTCGCGCGCCGGCGAGAGCGGCGAGCTGGTGACGGGCTCCCTCTCCTCCAGCAACGGCCTGGAAGAACTGCTGCCTTCGGGACAGGCGGTGGCGGTGCCCCTGCGCACTCCGCGCAGTTCCGGCGCCCTGCTGGTGGTCTCGCGTCCACGGCAGACCTTCGATGCCGCGCAGAAGGCGCTCATCAGCGCGCTGGCCAACACTTCCTCGCTGGCGCTGTCGAACGCAGAGTTGAGCGCCACCGTGAGCGCGCAGTCCGGCGAACTTCGTCAACTGGTGGAGATGGCTGCCGACCTCGGCGCGGCTGGCGGCATCCAGCGCAATCTGCCCGGATTCCTGGTTCGGGCCGCCGATTTTCTCGGCTTCGCCCGCGCCTTCGTTGCCGTTCGCGAGGGAGAAGCCTGCCACGTGCGCTGGCTGGCCGATGAAGGCCAGGGCCGCGAGGTTCACGTCGAGCTGCGGCCCCGGCTGGCGCAACGCGTCTTCGCCACCCGCGAGCCTTTCTGGTGTGACGACGCCAGCCAGGGACCCGAGACCGGGCTCACCGCTTCGCCAGCGTTCTCCGCGCGGCAATATCTGCTTGTTCCGCTGCCCGGGAACGACGGCGAGGTTCACGGCCTGTTCGCCCTGCTCGACCGCACCAGCGGCGGCATCATCACGCAGGAAGACGTCCGCCGCGCCTCGGCGCTGGCCGCCCAGCTCGCCATGGCGCTGGACTCGGCCGCCAACCTCCGCCTTTCCGAGCAGCACCGGCAGCGCGCCGAGAGCCTGATGGGTCTGGCCCGTGAGCTGAACTCCTCGTTCCGCCTGCCTGATTTCATCCGCAGTTTCACCGTGCGCTCAGCCGAGATGCTGGGTGCGCGCACCGCCGCCATGGCGCTCGCCCAAGGCAAGGCCCTCGAGGTCTCTTTCCTGAACGATCCTGCGGCCACGCATGACCGCGCGCTGCTGCGGCGTCTGGGCACCGTGCTCACGGACCTTGCCGCCGCGCGACCGCAGGCGGTGGTTTCCGGCGCGGCTTCCGAGCTGCTTACGCCCGCGGTCGCATCCTCGCTGGGCTGGACCGACCTGGCCGTTGCGCGCCTGGCGGGGCCGAAAGGCGAGTTGCTCGGCATGCTGTGCCTCGCCGAGCGCGGCCGCCCGCTTTCTGCTCCCGATCGCTCGCTGCTCGAAGCGCTGGCCGGCCACGCCGCCGTCGCGGTGGAGAATGCGCTCATGTTCTCCCGCATGGAGAACTCCAGCAAGCAGTGGACGGAGATCTTCGACGCCATCACCGACTTCATCGTCGTGCATGACGAGAACAACCGCATCCTGCGCGTGAATCGCACCCTGGCGGACTTCATCGGCGTGCACCCGGCGGAACTCATCGGCGTCACCATGCGCGCCCTGGTTTCCATCACGTCCGAGACCGGTTCCGGCCACCCCTGTCCCTTCTGCCGCTCCAGCGCCGAGGCCGGCGATGAATACATCCATCCCGCGCTGGAGCGGACCTACCTGATTTCCACCTCGCGCCTGCACGGGGAGCATGAAGAGGCGCTGCAGACCATCCACATCCTCAAGGACATCAGCGACCGCCGCGAGGCCGAGCGTCGCTACCGCGAGCTGTTCGATAACATCCAGGAAGGCCTGTTCTTCTCCACGCCCGAGGGCCGCTTCATCGAAGTCAACGACGCCCTGGTCCGCATGCTGGGCTACGCCAGCCGCGAGGAGCTGTTGCAGGTCGATATCCCCACGCAGCTCTACACCTCCTCCGGCCAGCGCCAGCGCTTCAGCGAAGCCATCGATCGCGCCGGCGTGCTGCGCAACTTCGAGGAGACGCTGCGCCGCAAGGACGGCTCGCTCATCCACACCCTGCAGAACGCCATCGCGGTGCGCGATCCGCAGGGCCGCGTGGTGCAGTACCGCGGCGTCATCCTCGACATCACCGAGCTCAAGACCTTCCAGTCGCAACTGCAGCGCGAGCGCGACTTCAACCGTAAGATCCTCAACAACACCCAGAGCATGATCATGGTGGTGGATACCGCCGGGCTCATCAGCTACGCCAACCGCCGCTGCTTCGAGGCCGGCGCCTACAAGGAAAACGACCTGCTCGGCCACCGCCTGGAGGAGTTCGTCGCCCCGCCGCGGCGCGCCCGCCTGGCGGAGGCCTTCGCCGCCACGCTTAACGGCCAGCAGGTGGATAATCTCGAGCTGCCCTTCCTGCGCGGCGACGGCGGCGCCGCCCAGTTCTCCGTTAACCTCAGCCCCATGCGCGACGACCAGGGCAACCCCACCAGCATCGTGGCCGTCATGACCGACGTCACCGACGCCGCCATGCTGCAGGCCAAGCTCCGCCATACCGAGAAGATGGCGGCCGTCGGCCAGTTGGTCAGCGGCGTGGCCCACGAGGTGAACAACCCGCTCACCGCCATCCTCGGCTTCGCGGAACTGCTGGCCGACCAGCCCGATGTTCCCGACTCCGCGCGCGGCGACCTGCGGCTCATCATCCAGGAGGCGCAGCGCACCAAGGTCATCGTGCAGAACCTGCTGAGCTTCGCCCGCCAGATGCCGCCGCAGCGCAAGCCCATGCAGGTGAACACCATCCTGCGGCGCACCCTGCAGCTCCGCTCCTACGACTTCTCCAGCCACGGCGTGGATGTCGTGGAGCACATCGAGGAGAACCTCCCCGACATCGTGGGCGATTCCCACCAGCTCCAGCAGGTGTTCCTTAACATACTCAACAACGCCTACGACGCCGTGCGTGAAACCGGCCGCCGCGGCCACATCGAGATCGAGACCGGCTGCGTGAACGGCTTCGTGGAAATCACCTTCCGCGACAACGGCAGCGGCATCGCTTACCCTGAGCGCATCTTCGATCCTTTCTTCACCACAAAAGAGGTCGGGAAGGGTACAGGCCTCGGCCTAAGCATCTGCTACGGCATCGTGCGCGAGCACGGCGGGGACATCACTTGCGCCAACAACACTACCCAGCCCGGCGCGTGGTTCAAGATCCGGCTGCCGGTCGTCGGCAGCCCGGAAGCCGCGGCCGCCGCCCTGAGGAGTGAAGCATGAGCGCGCCGCCGGTGCCCCAGGAACCCGTGCTGGTCATCGAAGATGAGCCTTCGGTCATGATGCTCATCCGTACTACGCTCGAGCGCAACGGCTATCGCGTGGTTCCAGCCAGCTCCGGTGTGGACGGCCTGCGCATGCTGGCCGGCGGCGTCTACCGGGGTATCATTACCGACATTCGGATGCCGGGGGGCGTCTCTGGCGCCGACGTCCACGCCTGGATCGCCGCCAACCGCCCCGACCTGGCCGCACGCATCATTTTCATTACCGGCGACGTCGTCAGCGAAGAGACTGCCAGCATGCTGGAGCGCACCGGCGCTCCCTGCGTGGAGAAGCCCTTTCGCGTCCACCAGCTTCTGGAAACGGTCCAGAAGGTGTTCGGTAAGGCCTGATGAGCGAGGTCCGGTGAGCCAGGTTCGATGAGTGAAGATTTCCCCATCCAGTTCCTGGTGGTGGATGACGAGGCCAGCATCCGCCGCCTGTGCATGACCATTGGCGCGTCCGTCGGCTTCGAATGTCACGAGGCGGAGACTGGGGAAGCGGGGCTCGCTCAACTCGAGTCCAACCCCGCCGATATTATTCTCTGCGACCTGCGCATGCCCAGGATGTCCGGCCTCGACTTCCTGCAACGCGCCAAGTCGGGATGGCCGGCCACCGAGATCGCCATCATGACCGGCTACGGCTCCATCGAGAGCGCCGTGCAGGCCATGAAGCTGGGCGCCTACGACTACATCACCAAGCCCTTCAACGTCGAGGAACTCAAGCTGTTCCTGCAGCGCATGGCGGAAAAAGTCCGCCTGGTGGCCGACAACCAGTTCCTCTCCGAGCGCGTCTCGGCCGACGCCGAGTTGTACGGCATTGTTGGCCGCTCCGGAAAAATCCAGGACGTGCTGCGGATGGTCTCGCGCCTCAAAGAGACCCGCACGCCGGTGCTCATCTCCGGTGAAAGCGGCACCGGCAAGGAGCTGGTGGCCCGCGCCATCCACTTCCGCGGCTCGCTCGCCAAGCGCGCCTTCGTTGCCGTGGATTGCGGCTCCCTGGTTCCCACCCTCATCGAGAGCGAACTTTTCGGCTACGAGAAAGGCGCTTTCACCGGTGCCATGAAGTCTAAAGAAGGTCTGTTCCAGTCGGCCAACGGCGGCACCATCTTCCTGGACGAGATCGGAGAGTTGCCGCTCGAGATGCAGGCCAAGCTGCTGCGCGTGTTACAGGAAAAAGAAGTGCGTCCGGTGGGCAGCAACCAGCGCGTCAAGGTGGACGTGCGCGTCATCGCCGCCACCAACCGCGACCTGGAGGCCGCCTACCGCGCCGGCACCTTCCGCAAGGACCTTTATTTCCGCCTGAACGTGGTCACCCTGCACGTGCCCGCGCTGCGCGAGCGCAAATCCGATATCCCCATGCTGGTGCAGTGGTTCCTGGAGCGCTATGCGCCCAACCAGCAGATCCCCGTCACCGACGCCGCCATGCAGGCCCTGCTGCGTTACGAATGGCCGGGCAACGTGCGCGAACTGGAAAACTGTATCGAGCGCGCCGTCGCCCTGGGCGACCAGCAGGTCATCGACGTCGGCGACCTGCCGCCCGCCCTGCGCCCCTCGAACGGCGCCTCGAACGGTGCCGTGCCCACAGAAAGCCACTCCACCGACCTGGAAGACCTGGAGCGCGCGACCATTCAGCGCGTCTTCGAGCAGGTGGGCGGCGACAAGGCACTGGCCGGCAAGATGCTCGGCATCAGCCGCGCCACGCTCTACCGCAAACTCAAGCGCTACAACATCCGCATGCCGGAAGGGGCGGCGGGAGAATAGTGGTGGTCGGTCAGAGGCCCGAATCTTCGAGGTGATCTTTGGAAGGCGACGACCAGCGTCCGAACCGGGCGTCAACCTACAGCCGTTCCCTGGAGCGCTTGGATGTCTACTTAGGCGTAGTCTGCACCTTCTCCTCCATGCTCACCATTGCCTACCTTTGGAACGGGCCGCCAACTGACCAGCACCTCAAGGCAGGCCTTGTCTCAACGACCGTCACACTGCTCTGCATTCTCTTCGCGCGCAGAAAGCTCCTCATGATCGGCGCTGCCATGGGCTTCATGGCGCTGCGCGGGCTGATGGGCGTAATGCTAAATAACCATCCCAAGGAGAGCCTCGCAATCGCCGCTGTCGCTGGGCTGGCAACGTTCTTCATTGCGAAGGCAGCCGACAAGAGATATGAACGAACCTCGGACGGGACGCCCACCCTGCGGTAACCACAATCGTGACCTTGCGTTCGACTCAATGAAGACTGCCTGAGATTAGGTTTCGAGAAAGACCGCTGTTCATAATGGTTACTCCTGAGATTCGTTTCAACCTGAGACGGGTCGTCCACCCACGCTCCCTTACCTCCACGTCTCCACTTCCTTCGAAATCAATAAGTTGCGGCCACAAGCTCCTGCGGAGGTCGTTTGGCCGCACCGTTGCTCTTAGCCCCAGTGCGAATCTTCACGCCATCGCAGCGGTCTCGCGCCCTTGTCCGGCCGGGACGGGTGAAGAAGGCACTAATCACGGAACTTGACCGCGGGCAGGCCGGGTCTCTGTCTGGCTCGGCCACGCAGCTCAAGCCGCGCGAGGCGTGAGGAAACACGTGTCCAACCAAGCCAAAGCTGTGTCTGCCCCCGAGCCCTTTGTCGCCAAGTTGGCCCGCTACTTTCCCGAGGCCGTCGGCGTCCACCTGCCGGTCGAGGTCACCGGCTACACGCCCGCGGGCGAGACCATCCACGAGCAGACCCTCATTGAGTTCGGCACTCCGCGCGAGGCCCTGTTCGCCTCCGCCCTGCCGCTGGAATTCGGCGACCTGGTGCGCCTGGAGAACTCCGACCGCTCGCTTGCCATCGACGCCGCGGTAGTGGCGGTGCAGTATCACAACGGCAAGCGCGCGGTGGCCGCCCGCTTCGCCCGACCTCTGCCCACTTGGATCATCAAGAAATGACCGCCGCTGCCACATCTTTCGCCGTGACCGCCGCCCAGTGGCGTGAAGCGCGCAGCATCTATCCGATTTACGCCGCGCTCACCCGCTACTTCGAGCTGGGCCTGGCGCCGCTGCCCGAGATGGAGTCGGCGCCGGAGCGCGTCAGCCCCAGGATCATGAGCGACGCCCTCCGCTGGCTCGACGACATGGACGAGCGCGTGAAGGTTTACCAGTTGCGCCAGTTCCTGCAGACCTCGCCGCTGGCTACCGAAGAAAGCCTGCGCGCGCTCATCCTTCGCCACCTCAACAAACAAACGAGATCGGATGCCGACCGCGACAAGCTCGACTTCCTGCTGGTGCAGTACTTCGTGCACACCGCACCCTCCGAGTTCCACGACCGCGACGTCACCGAAGACGAAGTGCGCGCCGTGCTCGCTCCGGTCTTGGGCGAAGTTCCGGCCGAGCCCAGCGAATGCTCTCCCGTCCTCGATGGACTTCTTGTGCGCATGCGCCAGTGCGGCGGACTCGGTGAACTCTTCGCCGCCGGCGTGCTCGACGAAGGCCGCCGCTGGAAATCCGACCTCGGCGAAGCCTACTACGAGCCTTTGACCCTCGTGGCCTTCACCCGCTTCAACTACCTGATGCGCGGCGCCTTCTTCCGCTTGATGCAGGCCGAGTTGCACGCCATCCGCATCGCCGCCGATGCCCTCGCGGCCCGCGGCGTGGAGAGTGTGGACTGCACCGTCTGCGGCCTGGCCGCCACCCAGTCTCTGGCTGATCTTCGCCGCCTGGCGCAGGAGTGGAAGAAGCCCTTTCAGGCTTCCTACGCGGCCGGTCGTCCCTTTGAGCAGTTGACGGCCATCCGGGAATGCCTGGAAAAGGCGCTTCAGCCGGCGGCCCCGGCCGAGCCTGTGGCCTGCGAGCCCGAAGCTGAAGTGCTCGAACTGGCAGAGGCCAAGACCGAAGCAGCCAAAGCCGAAGAGCCGACGGCAGCACAGCCGCAGACTGTCGAGGCCGCCGCCGATGCGCCGAAGCCGATTCAGCCCTCCCTCGCCGTGCTCGAAGTGGAGGAACCCACAGGTCCCGCCGACGTGGAAGCTTGTGTCGAAGCCATCGCGGAGCAACTCCTGGCGTCGCCTCGGCGTGCTTCCGCAGCCACCACAATCGTGCTGAACGGCTCGAAGGTCCTGCTTTCCACCTGGGAAGTGGCCAGCTTCGTCCAGGGTGGCGACGAGATCTCGGACGCGTTGCAGCGCGCCGTGGCCGCGCGTTCCTGGCTGTTCGAGGCCATGGATCGCGCCAAGCGCACCGGCCGGCCGCTTTACCTGAATGGCCGCCTCACGGCGGCGCAGGCCGAAGCCGCCAGCCTGGCCGACTGGACTGAAAAAGCCAGGCAGGCCAAGAACGTCGACGCCGCCGTGAACCTCGCCGCCACCGCCAAGCGCCTGCAAGTGCTGATTGAAGAAGCCACCCGGCTGGCTTCCGGCGGAGGTGCGCAGTGAGCCACTCGAGCGTCCTGATCATCTCCGACGACGTGGAATTCGCGCACACCATCATGGGCCGCTGGCAGGTGGAGCGCAACGTGCCCGCCTTCACCCTGATGAGCAGCGATTCCTGGTGCGAGAAGCACGCCGGCGACTATGCCCTCGGCATCCTGGGCCAGGTCCGCGGCAATCGCGCCAGCGTGATGCTCGGGATGCTGGACTCTTCTCCCATCCCCACCATCTACGTGGCTGCGGACGGTTCACGCGCCGCCGCTCTGCGCTCCAGCCACAGCCGCCTGCACATCGTCAGCGCCTACGACGGCTGGGCCGATTTCGTCGTCCAACTCGGCGGTGAGATCCTGCGCCGCGTGGATGCCGATTCCCGCGCCCGCGAAGCCGAGCAGGAAGCCGCCGCCGCCAAACGTAACGCCATGCTCGGCCGCTACATGCTGGAGATGCGCCACGGCCTGAACAACGCCCTAACCTCCATTCTGGGCCACGCCGAACTGATGCTGCTGGAGCCCGGCACGCTGTCCGGTCACGAACGCGACCAACTCGAAACCATCCATTCCATGGCGGTGCGGCTGCACGAGATCATGCAGCGCTTCACCTCGCTGGAGACGGAACTGAAGTTCGCTGAGAAAAAGTCTCAGCCTGAGACCAGATTCCGCACCTCCTCGCTCGTCTCAGTACAGTGAGACGGGCGATTGGCCTCCCCCTAACTCACTGTGGTAGTGAGTCTTAGAGGAATTCCCCGCTGCCGCCCTCCCTCGCCTCCCGCCTTGGCGTTGCGATTGCTTCCTTCCTTCCCGGGAACCCCCCGAGAGAAGTGTGGCCGTGAGAAAGATTCTGATTGTGGACGACTCGCAGGCGGAAGCCCGGCTGATCCAGGCCGTCCTGAAGGATGCCGGCTACTGGCCGGTGGCTGTGCATGAGCCTGGCCGCGTCGAGCAGATGATCGAGGTCGAGCGCCCGGTGCTGATCCTTCTGGACGTCGTGATGCCCCATCGCAACGGCTTCCAGGTTTGCCGGGAACTGAAGAACCACGCGGAGTACGCGCGCATCCCGGTGGTGATGGTCACCTCGAAGAACACGCCCAGCGATCGTTTCTGGGCGGAGCAGCAGGGTGCCGATGCATTCATCGGCAAGCCCTTCAGCCGCGAAGAGCTGCTGAAGACCGTGGAGAGATTCGTTTGACGAACATGCCGGAAGAGACACAGCTCGAACCGCTGGCGCCGGAAGCGGAAAGCGCCGAGGCCGCGCCGCCGGAAGAGCGGCTGCCGGAGCGCCAGTACTGCGTGTTCCGCGCCGGGCGCGAGCGCTTCTGCCTTTCCGTGCTGGACGTGGAGGAAGTCGTCGAGTGGGGCCCGGTGACGCGCATGCCGCTGGCTCCGCCGTTCCTGATGGGGATTTTCAATCTGCGCGGCGCCATCGTACCGGTGATCGACATTGCCTTCACCGAAGGGCGGCGCGCGGATCTGCCGCCGCGGCACGTGGTGGTGGCGGCCCAGCCGGGCGACGCGGAGCGCGAAGACCTGCGCCTGGGCATTGCCGCCGACGAAGTCATCGGCACCTTCACCACCACCGATCCGCTGCTGGTGAAGGAAGCGCCGCGTGAGGTGCCGCACTGCTGCGGCATGCTGCGGCATGAGGATCGTTTGGCCCTGGCCCTGGACCTGCGCCGCCTGGTGGCGGCCTTTCCTGTGCCGGTGATCTGACAGAGTTCGCTGTTTCGGAGGCTGCTATGAAAGGTCGCTTGAGTTCGACGCTGGCCCTCGTGGTCGCGCTGAATCTGGCCGCGCTGTTCGCGGTGCTGCTGTTCGCGTTCGGCGCCGGCTCGAAGTCCGCCGGACTTTCCATCGCGGATTTCACCCGCATGGAGTCCACGGCCGGGTTCCAGTTGCTGGCCGCGTTCGCCATCGCCGTCGCCGCGAGCATCGGTCTGTGGGTAGCGCTCTCCGCCAAGATCGGGACGCCGGTGCAGACGCTCTCGGAGTTCTCCGAGCGTCTGGCCTCCGGCGACTACCGCACTCGCATCGCGCTGGAAAGCGACGACGACTTCGGCTACATCGCCATGAACGTGCAGCGCGTGGCCGACAAGGTGGCCCGCGCTTCCCAGAACCAGGAAGCGCAGGAAAACCTGCAGCGCAGCGTGACCGAGTTCCTCACCATCACCAGCCAGATCTCGCGCGGCGACCTCACCCTGCGCGGCAAGGTGACCAACGACGCTCTCGGCAACGTGGTGGATTCGGTGAACTTCATGCTCGATAACTTCGCCCGCGTGCTCGAGCGCGTGCGCAAGGCCGCCATCGACGTTTCCGCCAGCGCCAACCAGATCCTGGTGGCCTCGGAGGAAATGGCCTCCGGCGCCACGCAGCAGGACCAGGAGATCACCAACACCTCCTCGGCCGTCGAAGAGCTGACCGTCTCCATGAAGCAGGTGTCGAACAACGCCGAAGCCAGCGCCGAAGCGGCGCGCCGCGCGCTCGACGCCGCCGAGCAGGGCAACCGCTCAGTGCGCGACACGCTGGAAGGCATGCAGCGCATCCGCGCTTCCGTGCAGGCCACGGCGAAGAAGATCAAGTCGCTGGGCGACCGCTCGCTGGAGATCAGCGAGATCATCAACGTCATCAACGACATTACCGAGCAGACCAACCTGCTGGCGCTGAACGCCGCCATCGAAGCGGCGCGCGCCGGTGAGGCCGGGCGCGGCTTTGCCGTGGTCGCCGACGAAGTGCGCAAGCTGGCCGAGCACTCCCGCGCCGCCACTAAAGACATTGCCGCTCTCATCAAGGCCATCCAGGCGGAGACCAACGAAGCCGTGGTGGTGATGGAGGAAGGCACCAAGGAAGTGGAAGTCGGCGCCCGCCTGGCCGATCAGGCCGGCAAGGCGCTGGAAGCCATCTCCAGCGTGGTGCGCCAGTCGGCGGAGCTGGTGCAGGAGATCTCGCTGGCCTCCAAGCAGCAGGTGCGGGGCACGGAAGGCGTGGCCAACGCCATGCAGATCATCTCCAGCATCACCCGGCAGACTGCGCAGGGCGCGCGCCAGACGGCCTCCACCGTCGAGCAGATGGTGAAGCTCTCCGAGCAGTTGAACGAGGCGCTTTCCCAGTTCCGCATCAGCACCTCCGCTCCGGCGCTCCCTCCCGCCAACGGGAACGGACACGGCAACGGCAATGCGCGCGCGGAAATGGCGGTCGCGCGCCGGTAACCGACAACCAGCGGGGCCGCTTCGGTCCCTGAGGAAGCAAGGTGATGAACGCAGCGCTCACCGGGCATGAAATGGCGGAAATCCGCGCCCTCATCGAGGCGCGCTCGGGAATCCTCTTCGACGATTCCCGCGAGCGCTTCTTCTCCACCCGCGTGCGCGAGCACATCGAGCGCAAGCAGCTCGGCGGAACCGCGGAGCTGGTGCGCCTGCTGCGCTCCTCCAACGTCGAATACGACGCCTTCCTCGAAGGCCTGCTCACGCAGGAGACGACGTTCTTCCGCTATCCCGCGGTCTACGAAGCGCTGCACACGCGCGTGCTTCCGGAGATCCGCAACCGCAAGTTCTGGCACAACCCGCGCACCCTTCGCATCTGGAGCGCGGGATGCGCTTCCGGCGAAGAGCCCTACTCCATCGCCCTCACCCTGGCCGAGACGCTGCCCTTCGCGGAGGCGTGGGACATCAAACTGCTGGCCACGGATATCAGTAAACGCGCGCTGGAGTTCGCCGAGCGCGGCGTCTACGGCGCTCGCAGCCTGGCCAACGTGGACCTGGGCCGCCGCGAGAACTATTTCACCCGGGTGGGCGAGCAGTTCCGGGTGAAGCCGCGCCTGCGCAGCATGATCAGCTTCGCGCCCTTGAACCTGGCGCAGCCCGTCTATATGGGGCGCTTCGACTGCATCTTCTGCATGAACGTTCTGATCTATTTTTCCGAAGCGCGCCGCGCCGAGCTCATCCATCGCTTCCACGATTCGCTCGAGCCCGGCGGCTACCTCTTCCTGGGCCACGCTGAGTTCATCTCCCGCGCTACGGTGAAGCTGGAGACCATCGTCCACCGCGACTGCCGCATCTACCGCAAGCCTGTCGAGCCCGCGCGCTCCGCCGCGACCACGGAGGGCAGGGCATGAGCCCCAACCAGGAATTCGTCGAGGTCTTCCTCACCGAAGCCTCCGAGCACCTGCAGTTCCTGCGCGAGTACTCCGGCATCCTGCAGGACCCGTACCCGTCGGCCAGCGACATGGAGCGCCTCCATGCCGCGGCCCACACCTTGGCCGGCGCTTCCGCCATGTACGGCTACCCGCACTTCTCGGAAGTTGCAGGCAAGCTGGCCCACATTTTCCAGTACGCCATGAACGCCTCCGTCACGCCGGAGGCCGCCGCTCCGCTGGTGGAGTTCATCTCCGAAGCCGTCTCCGTCCTGGAGTCGGACCTGCTCTTCATCAGCAACGACGCCGTCGAGGCGGAAGAAGAGATCGCCGCCTTCAAGCAGAAGTTTCCTTTCGCCTTCCAGGCGAACGCCGCTGAATCGTGGTCGGAACCGGTTGCGAGCGAAGCCGGCGAGCCGGCGCCTGCTGCGCAAGAGTCCGGTACGCCGGCCGCCGTCGCCGGCTTCGAGGATTTGCCTCCGGATGGCGAGGTGCCCGACGAGATCCTCGAATTCTTCGTTCCGGAGGCGGAAGAGCACCTGCAGGTGGTGACTGAGTGCCTGCTCGCCCTGGAAGCGAATCCCAACGCGGAAGACATCCACCGGCTGTTCCGCGCGATCCACACGGTGAAAGGTTCGGCGGCACAGGTTGGCCTGCACCGCATCGCCCGTGTGGCGCATCGCGCCGAAGATCTGGTAGGACGCCTGCGCGACGGCGAACTCGGCCCCAGCGCCGAGATCGTCGATATCTGCCTGGAGGCGGTGGATACCCTCAAGAAATTCCTCTATCGCCAGTGGCCGGACGAAGCCACGCTGCAGCCGGCGGTGAAGTCCTTGCTCGCGCGCATCGCCCGGCTGGCTCCCGAGCAGGACGACTCCGCCCCGGCCTTCCCGTTGGAAAGCGGTTCCGGCGCCGAGGAAGACGTAGTCGAACAGGGAAGCGCGCCGCCGGTTACGGCCATTGAGTCGCTGCCTGCGGAGTCTGTCGTCGAAGTCCCTCCGGCAGAAGCGGAAGCCGAGCCTGTTCTGGCGGGCAAGAAGGAACTGGCGGCCATGCCACAGTCCCGGTCGGTGCGCATTGCGCTGGAACGCCTGGACCGCATGATGAACGCGGTCGGCGAGCTGGTGATTAACCGCACCCGCATGATGGGCCGCGTCGCCGAACTGGAGCGTTTGGCCGACGTCCTGAACTTTTCCAAGGCCCGCATGTCGGAGAAGGTATCCGAGTTCACGGAAAAGCACGAGTTCAGCCGGCTGCCCGGCTCCAGTCCTGCGCCCTTCAACCCCCAGCTCTATCGCGCCGCTCTTTCCGGCTATTCCCACGCGCTCGATGACGGTCCCGCCGAATTCACCGAGCTGGAGATGGACCGCTACGACGACTTCAACATCCTTTCCCGCTCGCTGACCGAGATTTCGGCCGATATCACCGAGGTGCTCACGCAGCTCGACGGCTTCGTGCGCCGCGTGGATACCGACATCGACGAGTTCAGCAAGCTGGCCCACCGCCTGCAGGACGAGATCACCCAGGCGCGCATGGTGCCCATCGGCAACCTCTACACGCGCATTTCGCGCACGGTGCGCGACGCCGCCAAGGCCGCCGGCAAGCAGGTGGACCTGCAGCTGGCGGGCGCGGAAACCGAACTCGACAACAACATCATCCAGCAGATCTCCGATCCGCTCATCCACCTGGTGCGCAACGCGGTGGCCCACGGCCTGGAGCGCTCGGAAGACCGCTATCTGGCGGGCAAGCCCGACGCCGGCACGGTCGCGGTGCGCGCCTACCATCGCGGGAACCACGTCTACATCGAGGTCGAGGACGACGGCCGTGGCATCGATTACGAAAAAGTCCGCAACACCGCCGTCGAAGCCAGCCTGGTCACGCCCGAGGATGCGGCTTCCATGGCGGAGCACGACCTGCTGGAGTTCCTGTTCCACCCCGGTTTCTCCACCGCGCCGCGCAAGACCGAACTTGCCGGACGCGGCGTCGGCCTGGACGTGGTGCGCGCTAACCTGGCGGCGCTCAACGGCGAAGTCGAGATCGACACCCAGTTGGGCCGTGGCACCCGCTTCACCCTGAAGGTACCGCTCACGCTCATCATCTCCCAGGCGCTGTTCGTGCGCTGCGGCGCGCACAGCTTCGCCTTGCCGCTGGCGTTCGTGGAAGAGATCCGCCGCCTGAATCAATCCGACATCGAGGAAGTGGGAGGGAAGCTGCTCACCCGCGTGCGCGACGTGGTCACGGAGATCGTCCGCCTCGACCAGCAACTGGGCCTGGAGCCCGTCGAGCCGGTCAACGGCTGGTACCGCATGGTCATCGTGAACGTCGGCGGCCGCCAGGTGGGCATCGTGGTCGAGGAAGTCCTGCGCAAGGACGAGATTGTTATCAAAAGTTTGGGCGAGTACCTGCGAAACGCCAAGCTGTTCCCCGGAGCCACCATCGCGCCCGACGGCAGCCTGATCCTGCTCATCGACGTGAACCGTCTGGTGGCGGGCGAAGGCATCGAGCGCCGGCCGCTGATGGCCGCCGCCACGGTAGCCCGCGTGTTCGCGCCGGGCGCGGCGGCCGTGGCCGCCGGCACCCTGCCCGCCGCCGTCGTGGACGCCGTTCCCCAGGACAAGGTGGTGGTGCTCGCCGACGATTCCATCAGCGTGCGCAAGTTCGTGGGCCGGATGCTGGAAAAAGCCGGCTACCGCGTGCGGCTCGCGTCGGATGGACTGGAGGCTCTCGAGATCGTCACCCAGTCACGCTGCGACCTGGTCGTGACCGATCTCGAGATGCCTCGCACGAATGGATACGAACTCATGGCGCACCTGCGCCAGGATGCCGCCACCGCCGCCCTGCCCGTGATGGTGGTCACTTCCCGCGCGGGCGCCAAGCATCGCGACCGCGCCCTCAAGGAAGGGGCCGTCGCCTTCCTCACCAAGCCGGTGCAGGAGGATGTGCTCCTGGCGGAGGTCGGGCGCCTCATCGGGCCCGGGCAGAAGTCCGCCTCCCCCGCCGTGGAGGTTCTGTCGTAGTCATGCAGGGACTGGGCAAAATCCGGGTGCTGGTCGTCGATGATTCGGCCTTCATGCGCAAGGTTCTGACCAGCCTGATCAACGCCGACCCGCAGTTGATGGTAGTGGGCGAGGCCCGCGACGGACGTGACGCCGTCTCCCAGGCCGAGTCGCTCAAGCCCGACGTCATCACCATGGACATCAACATGCCGCACATGGATGGCTTGCAGGCCACCGAGCTCATCATGGGCTCCAATCCGCGGCCCATTGTCATCGTCAGTTCGGAGTCGCGCGAAGGCGCCGAGCCCACGCTCAAGGCGCTGGAGCTGGGCGCCATCGATTTCGTCGCCAAGCCTTCCGGCGGCGTCGATCTCGATATGACCGTGGTCCGCGAAGAGCTGTGCCGCAAGCTGCGCCTGGCCGCCAAGGTGCGCGTGGTGCGCACCGCCACCCGCTCGCGTCTGGGACAGGAGATCGCCACCTCTGCGCCCCGCACCGAACCCGCTCCCAAGCCTCCGGTTTCGACCGGACGCTTCGCCAGCGCCGCCTCGGCCGCGAACGGCCGTTTTCCGCTCGTGGTCGTCGCCTGCTCGACCGGCGGTCCCGCCACGCTCATGAAGCTTTTCCCGGCGTTCCCCAAGGATTTCCCCGGCGCGGTGCTGGTGGCCCAGCACATGCCCGGCAACTTCACGGCGCAGTTCAGCCAGCAGCTCGCCGAAACCTGCGCCATCCGCGTCAAGGAAGCCGAGCCGGGCGAGATCGTCAAGCCTGGCACCATTTACATCTGTCCCGGCACGCATCACATGCGGATTTCCGCCACCGGCCGCATCCAGCTCGACGATGGCCCGCGCATCTCCGGCTACCGCCCGTGCGCTGACGTCACCCTGGAAACCGCCGCCGCCCACGCCGGTCCCTTGACCGTGGGTGTGGTGATGACGGGCATGGGCAATGACGGCTCGCGCGGCATCCTGGCCGTCAAGCAGGCCGGCGGACACGTCATCGCCCAGGACGAGGCCAGTTCCGTCATCTTCGGCATGCCGGCCGAGGCCATCAAGACCGGCGCCGTGGACCAGGTGGCCCCGCTCGACGACATCTACGCCGCCATCGAAAAACGCCTGCTCTACGTCTTCGGCGCGCAGAAGGTGGGTGCGCTGTGAGGATTGCGCACAAGGAAACGCGTCGCTCGCGCTCGCGCCGCAGCGAACCCGTCATCCTGTTCGCGGTCGGCCCGGCCACCTTTGCCATCGCGGCCCAGGCCGTGGATGAGATTCGCTCCACCCAGGGCCTGTGCCCGCTGGAACTGCCTGCGGGCCAGGGCCACCTGGCGAAGGTCCGTTACACGCTGGAGCGCGGCTCGCGCACTCTGTACGTGGTGGATGTGGCCCGCCACTTCCGTGCGGGCGAGGCGGCGCCCAACCGCGTCCTTCTGCTGCGCGACATGCCCGTGGCCCTGCTGGTCGCCGGCGTGGATCGCATGACCGAAATCGTTTCCGTGCGCGCCCTGCCGCGCGCCTTCCGCGGTGACGAGCGTCGCTGGTACCGCGGCCTGGCCCTGATCGCCGAGCAGGTGGTTCCAGTGGTGAATCCGGAATCCTTCCTCACCAAGGCGGAGCAGATGGTGCTGGGTTCCGCGCTCGAATGGGAGATGGCATCCGCATGAGGCCGGCCGAGCACAAGTCATACGTCCTGTTCCCGCTGGGGAAAAAGCGCTTCGCGCTGCCCGCGGAGACGGTGAGCGAACTGGCGCGTCCCGATCGACTGCAGGAGTTTCCGCATACCACGCCGCTGCTGGCCGGCGTGCTGGTGCGCCGCGGCCGCATCCTGCCGGTGTTCGACATTGCTCAGGTGCTGGCGCCAACCGCCGTGCCGCGCCGCTTCTACCTGATCGCCAACCGCTGGATCGAAGGCGCGAGCGAAAGCGCCGCCATCCCGGTCTCCGGCGAGTGCGAACTCGCCAGTCTTGCCATGATCCCGCCCGCCGGCCGCCTTCCCAGCTACGTCACCGCTTTGCTGCCGTTGAAGGAAGAGCTGGTGGAGGTCCTCGACCTGGAGGCGCTGGCCGCCACGGAGGAATCGCGATGAGTACCCCGGCCATCGACACCGCCCCCCGCGTGCTGCTCATTGACAGCAACGTGTTCTTCGCGCGCCGCCTCTCGGACGCTCTCAAGCACGAGGGCCTGGAGGTGGTGCACAGCACCCAGTCCGCGTACGCGCTGACCATGCTGGAGTGGAATCCGCCCACGGCCATCCTCTGCGCCACCAATCTGCGCGAGCTGGGCGCGTACGAGATTCCGCGCATCCTCAATGGCGACGCGAAGACGGCCAACATTCCCATCATCGCCATGGGCGACGGCGGCGACCAGGCCCTGATGGAAGCTTTCCGCGCCGGGTGCGACGACTACGTCGATCGCCGCCTGGGCCCGGAGACCATCGCCAGCCACGTCCGCGCCTTCCTGCGCAGCCATCACGAGGGTTTCCAGCCGACGCAGATGCTGGAGCAGACCGAGACCGCGCTCAGCGGCAACCTGCAGCATCTCGACCTTCCGGGCGTGGTGCAGATGCTCATGCACTCGCGTCAGACCGGCGCCCTGCACATCAACGCCGGTTCCACCGATGGTGTGCTCTTCATCGATGGCGGCGAGATCAGCCATGCCGAGGTCGGCGAGATGGTCGGCGACGACGCCGTCGTCTTCATCGTCAAGAACTGCAACGGCGGCGCCGATGGCGTCTACAAGTTCGTTCCGGGAGCCACGGCCGGCACTCGCACCGTGCTCAAGTCGGCTACCGAGCTCATGCTCGACGCCCTGCGCGAGGTCGATGAAGACCAGCAGGGCGCCGCCACAGGAGGCGCCCAATGAGCGACTTCGCTTCCACCTTTGCCGGGATGCAGGGAACTCCGCCGCGCGAATCCGTCGCCGCGGAGACGCCCACCGTCCTTTTCATTGATGACAGCGCCACCATGCGCGAGGTCATCAAGGTCGCTTTCCGCCGCGAGAACATCCAGGTCATCGCCTGCCACGACGCGGCCAGCGCCTTCGCCCAGATCGAGCAGACGCATCCCGATGTCGTCATCTCCGATGTCATCATGCCCGACAAGGACGGCTACGAAGTGTGCGAGCACATCCGGAATCACCCCGCCCTGAGCAAAACTCCCGTGATCTTGATGAGCGGGGTTGTTAACAAAGCAGTGGCGGAAAAAGCGTTTGCCGTGAAGGCGGATGAACTGATTCGCAAACCGTTCCAGCCGCAGGATCTGATCACGCGCGTGAAGCATCTGCTGCATCCGGCGGCGCCCGCGCCCCAGCCGGTTTCGGCCGTGGCCGCCAACGCCGCGCTGAGCAGCATCTTCTCCGGGCAGCCCGGCAACGGAACCAATGGCGGCAACGGGAAGCAGCCGGCCTCGGCAAGAAGCGCGGCTTCGCCAGCCGCGACGGCGCAGCTGTCATATGCTCCAGCCGCGCCTGCGCCGCGCGCAACCGCGCCTATGGCCCAGCCCGCTACGCCGCGGGCGGCGGCTGCGGCGCCGGCTTCGGGCGACGTCGCTAGGTTGCGCATGGAGATTCTGCGCCTCGAAGGTTTGGTCCGAAAGTTGCAAGCTGAATTGGAAGCCGAGCGCGAGTACTCCCGCGCCCTGGAAGCGCACTTCAAGACGTTGCAGGGAGGGGAATAGATCTCGCTTTGTAATCCCGAGCGTAGCGAGGGATCCCTACCCTGTCCACGGAATAGGGGGAGAGCAGCAGGGCACGACTTGCAACCGTGTCGAAAGGCAACGACAAGATTGTCGGGGTTTAGCCCCGGCCCAGGTTTTGCGCCGCACCTTTAGGGGAGGAGCGACGCAATAAAGAGGGCGCCCTGTAGAGAGAGCAGGGCGCCCTTGGTTTTCCAGCTCTTGGCTTTTCTTTAGTCCCGAGCGCAGCGAGGGACCGCTATTCCCAGTTAGCAATAACGGGAGAGCAAGAAGCCGCACCGCTTGATCTTTTCTGGTTATCGCTTGTTCTCCTTTGTCATTCCGAGCCCGCCTCGGCGGGCGAGGAATCCCTATTGCCTGATATTCCGTCTCGGTTTACACCCGGTACTCTTTCGCGCACATAGGGATTCCTCGCTGCGCTCGGAATGACAAGACAGACCCCTACGTAAACAAGAACTCCTTCGTCCTCAAATCCCGAATCGTATCCCTGAGCTTGGCCGCCTTCTCGAACTCGAACTTTTTGGCGGCTTCGCGCATCTCGGTCTCCAGGCGCGCGATGTAGGCGTCCAGCTCGTCCTGGTTCTTGAAGTCGGGCATCTCTTCCAGCGCCGAAGCGGTGAAATCGGCGTAGTCGGCTTCGACGATGGAGGCCAGCGACATCTCCACCGGCCGCACGATGGACTCCGGCGTAATGCCGTTGGCTTCGTTGTAGGCGTGCTGGATGGCGCGGCGGCGGTCGGTTTCGTCAATCGCGCGGCGCATGGAGTCGGTCATCACGTCGGCGTAGAGGATGGCGCGCGCGTTCAGGTTGCGCGCGCAGCGCCCGATGGTCTGGATGAGCGACCCGGCCGAGCGCAGAAAGCCCTCCTTGTCGGCGTCGAGGATGGCCACCAGTGAGACTTCCGGCAGGTCCAGACCCTCGCGCAGCAGGTTGATGCCGATGAGCACGTCGAACTCGCCCTTGCGCAGGTCGCGCAGGATCTTCACCCGCTCGAGCGTCTCGATCTCCGAGTGCATGTAGCGGCACTTCACGCCCACCTCGCCGTAGTACTCGGCCAGGTCCTCGGCCATGCGCTTGGTGAGCGTGGTCACCAGCACGCGCTCTTTGCGCGCGGCCCGCTCCCGGATCTCGGCCAGCAGGTCGTCGATCTGTCCCTTGACCGGACGCACTTCGACTTCGGGATCGACCAGGCCCGTCGGCCGGATGATCTGCTCTACCACGACGCCGGCGGATTTGGTCAGTTCGTAAGGGCCGGGCGTGGCCGAAACGTAGATGCACTGGTTCACGCGGTGTTCGAATTCTTCGAAAGTCAGCGGGCGGTTGTCCAGCGCCGAAGGCAGGCGGAAGCCGTACTCCACCAGCGTCTGCTTGCGGGAGCGGTCGCCGTGGTACATGCCGTGGAGTTGGGGGATGGTCTGGTGCGATTCGTCCACGAACAGCAGGTAGTCGCGCGGCACGTAGTCGAGCAGCGTGGGCGGCGCCTCGCCCGGCAGGCGCCCGGAGAAGTGCCGCGAATAATTCTCGATGCCGTGGCAGTAGCCCACGCTCTTGATCATCTCCAGGTCGAACATGGTGCGCTGGTGGACGCGCTGCGCCTCGACCGTGCGGCCCTGCTTTTCCAGCTCTTTCTCCCACCAGGCCAGCTCTTCCTTGATGGAGACCACGGCCGCGTCGCGCGTCTCCTCGGACATGACGTAGTGCGTCTTGGGATAGATGGGCAGGCGCACGTAGCGCTGCTTCACCGTGCCGAACAGCGGATCGATCTGCGAAAGCTGCTCCACCTGGTCGCCCCACAGCTCGATGCGGTAGGCCATGTCGTCATAGGTGGGGAAGATCTCAATCACGTCGCCGCGCACCCGGAACGTCCCGCGGCGAAAGTCGGTGTCATTGCGCTCGTAGAGGATCTCCACCAGTTTGCGGAGGATATCTTCGCGCTTGACCTTCTGGCCTTTTTCCAGGAAGAGCAGCATGCCGTAATAGGCCTCAGGCGAGCCCAGCCCGTAGATGCAGCTCACCGAGGCCACGATCAGGCAGTCGCGGCGCTCGAACAACGACCGCGTCGCTGAAAGCCGCAGCTTGTCCAGCTCGTCATTGATGGTGGCTTCCTTCTCGATGTAGACATCGGCGGCGGGAATGTACGCTTCGGGTTGGTAATAATCGTAGTAACTCACGAAGTATTCCACCGCGTTCTGCGGGAAGAATCCCTTGAACTCGTGGTAGAGCTGCGCGGCCAGCGTCTTGTTGTGGGCCAGGACGAGTGTGGGCCGGTTGATGCGCTCCACCACCTTGGCCATGGTGTAGGTCTTGCCCGAGCCGGTCACGCCCAGCAGGACCTGGTGCTTTTCGGCGGCGAGCACCCCCCGCACCAGGGCATCGATGGCCGAAGCCTGGTCGCCGCGCGGCTGGTAGTCGGAGTGGAGATGGAAGTCCATCGGAACACTTGATTATAGATTCACCACAGAGGCACGGAGGAATCTGGTCATGTGGTCATCGGTGAACCTTGTCATCTCAAGTAGCGCCGCCGTTCTCGCCGGTTGTCGCGCGGGCGCCCGCCCTTAGCCCCTATCCCAGCGCCTGAAAGGGGCCGCATCGTCGCCCACGGCTTTCGGCCGTGGGAATACTGCGTTCTTGCGGTCCTCCGCTCTCTCGGCGCTAAGAGATCCTTGTCCGTCTCCCGCAACTTTCCCCTTGACATCTGCATCTAATTGTCATATGCTTTGTGAAGTATTGACTATGAGAATATAACTACTTATTTGCGGGGAACTTACCTCTAACTCCTTTGTTTCCGGGGATCATCCGGGACTTTGCCACCCTAACTCGTTGATTCCATTAGTTGGGTAGGGGGAAGGGGGCATCCATGAACGACCCTCTGGCCAAACTTGAACTGGCCCGTAAGGCGCTGCGCTGCAACCACTTCCTGGTCGATGGCCGCCGTTGCGGCTCGCCCGCCATCAAGGGGAAAAGGCTCTGTTTCGCCCACCTTCGGGCCCGATATCCGCAGCAAAACGGCCTCCTGCCCGCCCTCCGCGACGACGAGGCCGTGGCCTGCGCCGCCATGCAGGTCGCCCGCGCCCTGACGGAGCAGTCCCTCGACCCGCGCACTGCGTCCCTGCTGCTCTGGTCCCTGCAGATCGCCAAGTCCACTTTCCACGAGGAAGATGACAACATGACCCGCTGACAATCTACTACTTGGTCAGATCTCCCCAATCCGCCACTATCCGAGTGAATCCGCGGCGGGATTATTTCCAGCGGTGTCCCACCAGGTCGGCCTTGTAGCTGCGCTCGTCGAGGCGCGTCAGGCGCTTCTTCATCCACGGTTTGAGCAGAGGCGTGTGGGAGATGTCGCAGAGGTAGTTGGGGATGAACCAGACGTCCTTCTCCGAGGTCATCCAGTTCAGGTGGTCGAAGCGCTTGAGGTTGACCGGGCGTGAGAAGTTGCGCAGGGTGCGTTCGCGGCGGAGGTTGAAATAGGAATTGAAGTAGCTCATGGCCAGCTCGCGCAGCGTGCGGTACACGGGCTCGCGGTAGCGGCAGGAGGCGAAGTTCGATGCGGCCACTGCGCCCCAGTGCCCGCGGACCTGGAAAACGGCCAGCACGTGGTCGGTATCCTGCTCGGCTTCAAGATCCACGAGCAGCGGCGGGAAGCCCAGCACGCGCAACGCGGCGGCTGCGAAGATGGCGCCTTCCAGGCAATGCACGGTGCGCTCACGGAGCACGCGCCGCGGCGACCAGCAGGTCATGGCCAGGTGATAGGGAAGGGAATCGAGGAAGCGCTGCACGCCGGCGGGCGTCTTGAAGGAGCGGAAGGTGCGCAGCTCAGCGCGTGTGAGCCCGAAGGTGTTATTCACGCCTGTCCCGCCCCAAGCTGCTCAAAGAAAGACCTCACCACAGAGACACGGAGGCACCGAGATAAGTTCAGCAGGAAACTGCTCATCCTCTGTGCCTCTGTGACTCAGTGGTGAGTTGAAACAGCTCGGCCCATTCCACCGGCGAGTCCACCAGCACGTCGGGAGTGGCGGCCTCGAGGGAATGGGGCACGAAGCCGTAGGTGACGCCCACGGTCCAGATGCCGGCGTTGCGGCCGGTGATGACGTCGATGTCGCTGTCGCCGATGATGACGGCCTCTTCGGGGCGCGCGCCGCTTTCTTCGAGCAGCGTCCGGACGCCCAGCGGGTCAGGCTTCTTGGTATGGAAGCTATTGCCGCCGTACACGCGGAAGAAGAAGTCAGCAAGGCCGAGAGCCTCGAGGATCTGCTGCGAAGGCCGCTCCGGCTTGTTGCTGAGCACGGCCATGCGAAAGCGGCCGCCGGCGCCGTTGCCGTGTGCGCGCAGCCTCCGGAGCGCTTCCGCAACCCCGGCGTAAACGTAGGTGTTATCCAGCTTGTGCTCGCGATAGTGCGCCAGGAAGAAGTTCAAAGCCTCGGTGACGAAGCCCTCTTCATCGGGGTCCCCGAGGGCGCGGCGCACTAGCATGGGCGCGCCGTCGCCGATGTAGCTTGCGATGACGTCGCAGGGCAGCTCCGGCTTGCCGTAGTGTCGCAGCATGGCGTTGACGGAATTGGCCAGATCGAGGCGCGAATCCACCAGCGTGCCGTCGAGGTCGAAGATCAGCAGCTCCAGGTCGTGCGCCGGAATAGGGCGGAGAATCTTCACGCTCTCAGTATATCTTCGGAAAGGAAGGCGGGCAGCCGGCCGCTTGCCGCCTGCGGCCAGAGCAAGCGGCAGGATGCAGAGTGCAGGAGGCAGGACGCAGGTTACGCGGAAGGCCGGAAAGACCAAGTCGGAAAGCGGGTCCCGATAGCACCTCCCGTTCTAGAATAGGGCTGGCTGGGAGCACATCCGCTCCGAGGTGAACATGGCAAGCAAGGCGGAAGCGAGAGCGTCGTCGAGGGCGGCCGTGGCCGATGCGCCTCGCGCCGACAAGGGCAAGGCGGAGAAGACCTGGCAGGGACTGACGCGCAAACAGCTCATCGAGATGTACCGGCTGATGTTCCTGTCAAGACGGCTGGATGACCGCGAGATCCTGTTGAAGCGCCAGCAGAAGATTTACTTCCAGATCTCGGGCGCAGGGCACGAGGCCGTGCTGGTGGCGGCGGGCATGGCGCTGAAGCCGGCCTACGACTGGTTCTATCCCTACTATCGCGACCGTGCGCTGTGCCTGGCGCTGGGCATGACGCCCTACGAGCAGTTGCTGGAAGCGGTAGGCGCGGCCGACGATCCCAACTCCGGCGGCCGCCAGATGCCCGCGCACTGGGGCCACAAGAACCTGAATATCGTGAGCCAGTCGTCGCCCACAGGCACGCAATTCCTGCAGGCCGTGGGCTGCGCCGAAGCGGGCCGCTACTTCGCGCGGCATCCGGAAGCGGCGCAGAAGGTCGAAGGCGACTATCGCCAATTCAAGGACGTCTCTTTCCAGGGCGACGAGGTCGTGTATGTTTCGGCGGGCGACGGCACCACCAGCGAAGGCGAGTTCTGGGAGGCGATGAACTCCGCCGCCAACCTCAAGCTGCCGGTACTGTTCCTGATCGAGGACAACGAGTACGCCATCTCGGTGCCGGTGGAAGTGGGGACGGCGGGCGGCAGCATCTCGAAACTGGTCTGCGGCTTTCCCAACTTTCACTTCGCGGAAGTCGACGGCACCGATCCCGTGGCCAGCTATGCCGCACTCACGAAGGCCGTGGAATATTGCCGTGCCGGGAACGGCCCGGCGTTCGTGCATGCGCACGTCATCCGCCCGTACTCGCATTCGCTCTCTGACGACGAGCGGCTCTACCGGCCGGAATTCGAGCGGCAAAAGGAAGCGCAGCGCGATCCCATCACGCGCATGCAGATGTTTTTGATCCGCGAGAACATCCTGGACGAAAAGGGCATCAACAAGCTGGAAAAAGAAGTGGACGGGGAAGTGCAGGAGGCCACAGACCGGGCGCTGGCCGCGGCGCTGCCGTCGACCGACTCCATCACGCGCTTCGTCTATTCGCCCGACCTCGATCCGACGTCGGCTGCGTTCGACAGTCCGCCGGTGGCAGGCGGCGACAGCGCCACGCTCGACTGGCAGGCGACGTATTCCGGCACGGCCGCCGACAAGCCGCAGCCGGCCACGGGCGCGGAAAAGACCATGGCCGATCTCATCAACGCCTGCCTGAAGGACGAGATGCGGCGTGATCCGCGCGTGGTGGTCTTTGGCGAGGACGTGGCCGACTGCAGCCGCGAAGAGTACCTGAGGAAGAAGCTCATCAAGGGCAAGGGCGGCGTCTTCAAGCTGACCGCCGGACTGCAGACGGAGTTCGGCAGCGAGCGCGCGTTCAACTCGCCGCTGGCCGAGGCCAACATCGTGGGCCGCGCCGTGGGCATGGCGACGCGCGGGCTGAAGCCTGTCGTGGAGATCCAGTTCTTCGATTACATCTGGCCGGCGATGATGCAACTGCGCAACGAGCTGCCGCTGATGCGCTGGCGCTCGAACGGCGCTTTCTCCTCTCCCGCGGTGGTGCGCGTGGCCATCGGCGGCTACCTGACCGGCGGCGCCATCTACCACTCGCAGTGCGGAGAGAGCATCTTCACACACACGCCCGGAATGCGCGTAGCGTTTCCCTCAAATGCGCTGGACGCGAACGGCCTGCTGCGCACCGCCATCCGCTGCGATGATCCTGTCCTGTTCCTGGAACATAAACGGTTGTACCGCGAGCCCTTCGGGCGCGCACCCTATCCGGGACCGGAGCACATGATTCCGTTCGGCAAGGCGCGCGTGTGGAAAGAAGGCTCGGACCTCACCGTGATCACCTACGGCGCGGTGGTGCCGCGCGCGCTGCAGGCGGCGCAGCGCATCGAGCGCGAGCTGGGGCTGAGCGTCGAGATCCTCGACCTGCGGACGCTGAACCCGTATGACTGGGAAGCGATCGTGGCGTCGGTGCGCAAGACCAACCGCGTGATCGTCGCGCACGAGGACATGCTGAGCTGGGGCTACGGAGCGGAGATCGTGGCGCGCATCGCCGATGAGTTGTTCGAGGAACTGGACGCGCCGGTGAAGCGCGTGGCCGCCATGGATACCTTCGTCGCTTATCAGCCGCTGCTCGAGGACGAAATCCTGCCGCAGGCCGACGACCTGTACCGTGCCATGGAAGAGCTGGCGCGCTTCTAGCCAGGCGGGTGATGCCGTGTTCGGCTCCGAAGAAGGCGAGCTCATCTTTGGCATCACGTGGCAGCACGTGGTGCGAAATGTGGTGATCAGCGTGACCGCTACCTGGCTCGCCTTGTGCGTGCTCAGGAAATACCGGAAGAAGTGAAGATCAGCGCCGGCGGCCGCTGGCAGGGCGCGACTTGTTGTCGATGGACCAGGGACCCGCGCCGAAGAAGACCAAGGCCAGCGCCATCACGGCGTGTGAAAGGTACGCGTCATAGCTGCTCAGGCTCTCACCCAAGTGGATGCGGACGCCGATGGCCATGAACAGGAAAATGACGGCCGCGGCCAGGCGGGTCTGCAGTCCGATGATGAGCATGGCGGCGGCGAGGAGTTCTATCCAGGAAGCTGCGGGCGCGAGCCAGCGCGGCAATCCAAGAGAAGTCACGACCGAGGTGAACGCCGCCATGCCGCCGGAGAGGCGCTTGACGGTGTACGCAAGGACGATGCCGCCCAGCGCGACGCGCATCACGAAGATGCCCACGGGCTGGAGCGAAGCGAGGCGCTGGGAAAGCATGGCCGCAGCTACTCGGCGAAGGGGTCGACCTTGGAGAGCGGCGTGGCCGTCTTGCGCCTGGGGTTGAAGAAGGGAAGCGGCACCACGGTCGCGCCCACGGTGTAGCGCACGGCCTCCACGGTGAGTTCGAGTTCGAGCACGGTGCCGGCGGCGGCGTGCGGCGTGGCGATGCTGGCCAGCGCGATCATCTTCTTGAGCGTCGGCGACCAGGTGGTGGAGGTCGCTTTGCCGACCTGCTTGCCGCGATCGTAGACCGGGACATGCACGCGCGAGGCCTGCGCGGGCGCCTGCGGCGCCAGGCCCACGGATTCGTAGAGCTCTTCGACCTCGGGCCAGTGGATCTCCAGGCCGACGAGCTGGCGCGCCGGACCGCGTTTATGCTCTTCGATCAGCGCCTGCTGTCCGATGAACGGGTCCTGCTTGTCGAGATGCACCATCTTGCCCAGGCCGATCTCATAGGGCGAGAACTTTTGGGCTTCAATCATGGCGCGGCGGCTGCTGATGTAGTCCACTTCGATCAGGAGCAGGCCGGCCTCGATGCGGGCGATGTCAAGCGCAAGCATGCCGGCGGGATGGAGGTCGAATTCACGGCCCGCATCGGTAATGGCGTCCCAGACCATCAGCGCGCGCTCCCAGGGGATCCAGATCTCGTAGCCGAGGTCGCCGGTATAGCCGGTACGCGAGATGTCCACGGGAACGCCGGCGATCGTGCCGCGCGTCATGCGGAAGTACTTGAGGTTCTCGATGTCCGCTTCGGTGATCTTCTTGAGCAGGAGCCCGGAGGCGGGACCCTGCAGCGCGAGCGCTGCGACCTGCTCGGAGATCTCCGTAACCTCCACCTGCATGCCCAGCGCGTTCTGGCGGAACCAGCGCAGGCTGGGGTCGGCGGCGGTCCAGCGGTAGGCGTTGGATTCGAGGCGGGTGATGGTGCCGTCGTCGATCACCTTGCCCTGCTCATCGCACCAGCAGCAGTAGATCACCTGACCGACGGCGACCTTGTGAATGTCGCGGGCAATGATGCGGTTCACCAGGCGCGTGGCGTCGCGGCCGGTGACCAGATACTTGAAGAGCGGAGAGACATCGATGAGCGCCACCGAGTTGCGGATGGCGTTGTACTCGTGCTCGTGATGGGTCTCGTAGGCGCTGACCGTGTAATAGCCGGACCACTCGCGGTAGTTCAAGCTCTCACAGAGCGCGAAGGTGCGTTCGTGGAAGGCGGTTCCGATGGGCACGGCGATTCTCCGGCTGCAAGCCGAAGGCGGATTATAAAGGCCCGGTGCGGGCGGCGTCATCCGCATCCAGGAGCCCCATCCGGTGGGTGATGCGGGCCTGCGGCGGTGATCGATTCCCGCAAGCGAGACAAACTCCGGACAGCGCCTTTAGAATGTCTGCTTCCTTCCGGGGCGCGGGCCCCGCAGGGCGTGCGGTCGCACACTCTATGGCCCAGAAATACGACGTCATCGTCATCGGCGGAGGCCACAATGGCCTGGTCAACGCCGCTTATCTGGCCAAGGCGGGCAAGAAAGTCCTGCTGCTGGAGAGGCGCCACGTGCTGGGCGGGGCGGCCTGCACGGAAGAAGTCTTCCCCGGCTTCAAGTTCTCGGTGTGCTCGTACGTAGTGTCGCTGCTGCGGCCGGAGATCATCCGCGACCTCGACTTGCCGCGCCACGGGCTGGAAATCCTGCCGCTCGACGGCACGTTCACGCCCATGCCCAGCGGCGATTACCTGTGGCGAGTGAACGACCACGCCAAAACCCGACGCGAGATCGCGCGCCATTCGCGGCTGGATGCGGAGGCGTACGAAGAGTTCGGCAAGGCGATGGTGCAGCTTTGCCGGTTCGTGAAGCCCATCCTGGCAATGACGCCGCCCGATCCTACGAAGCTGGCGTGGAAGGAGCTGAGCAAGCTGCTGTTCCTGGGCAAGCGCTTCAAGGCGCTTCCGGAGGAGGAGAAGTACCTGCACGTGCGCCTGATGACCATGAGCGCCGTGGACTTCCTGGACCAGTGGTTCGAGACCGACGTGTTGAAGGCGACCATGTCGGCCTCGGGCATCATCGGGACGTTCCTGGGCGTGCGCTCGCCGGGGACGGCGTACGTGCTGCTGCACCACTACATGGGAGAGATCGACGGCGCGTTCCGCTCCTGGGGATTCGCGCGCGGCGGCACCGGCGCCATCTCCAATTCCATCGCTGCGGCGGCGCGCGAGGCGGGGGCGGAGATACGGACCGAGTCGCCCATTGCTCGCATCCTGGTGCGGGAAGGGAAGGCAACAGGCGTGGTGCTGGAGAACGGCGACGAGTTCCACGCCGACGTGGTCTCCTCGAGCGTCGATCCGCGGCTGACGTTCGTGAAGATGATCGAGCGCGGCCACCTGCCCGATGACTTTCTGGAAGAAGTGAACCGCTACAAGTTCCGCGGGTCGTCAGGCAAGGTGAACATGGCGCTGGACGGGCTGCCGAACTTCACCTGCCTGCCCGGCGCGGGGCTGCACCTGCGCGGTGCGATCTCCATCTCCCCCAGCGTCGACTACATGGAGCGCGCCTACGACGACGCCAAGTACGGCCGCTACTCGCGGCGCCCGTACATCGACATCGTGATTCCCAGCCTGACCGATCCATCCGTCGCGCCGCCGGGCAAGCACGTGATGTCCTGCTTCGTGCAGTACGCGCCCTACAAACTGAACGGCGACTGGGACAAGGAGCGGGAAGCCTTCGGGGACACGGTAGTAGAAACCATCGCCGAGCACGCGCCCAACCTGCGGAACATCATCCTGCACCGGCAGGTGGTGACGCCGCTCGACCTGGAGCGGGAGTGGGGACTTTCGGAGGGCAACATCTTCCAGGGCGAGTTGTCGCTGGAGCAGCTTTTCTTCCTGCGTCCGGTGCCGGGCTGGGCGCAGTACCGCACGCCCATTCAAAACCTGTACATGTGCGGCTCGGCGACCCATCCCGGGGGCGGCATCATGGGCGCGCCGGGCAGGCTGGCGGCGCTGGAAATCCTGAAAGACGGGAAAGGCAGGTAGGCAGGCCATCGCCAACGTGCGCGACATCGTGATCGTGGGCGGCGGGCACAACGCCCTGGTCACCGCTTTTTACCTGGCGCGCGCGGGACGCAAGCCGCTGGTGCTGGAGCGGCGCGCCGCGGTGGGCGGCGCCGCAGTCACGGAAGAGTTCCATCCCGGATTCCGCTGCTCGACGCTGGCGCACGCCGCAGGCCCGCTTCGTGCCGACGTGGTGCGCGACATGCAGCTCGAGCGCCACGGTTTGAGGATGGTCCATCCCGATCCGCGGCTGTTCGCACCTGCGCCAGACGGCCGGGCGCTCGTGCTCTATGAAGACACGGCGCGCACGGTGCGGCAGATCGCCGCGCTCTCGACCAAGGATGCAGCGGCCTATCCGAAATTCTGCCAAGCCCTGGAGCGGCTGGGCGGTTTCCTGGGCAAGCTGCTGGCCACGACGCCGCCCGAGATCGAGAATCCCACGACCGGCGAGCTGTGGGGCCTGCTGCGCACGGGTCGCGACCTGCGGAAGCTGGGTGACAAAGACCTGTACCGGCTGCTGCGCTGGATGCCGATGGCGGCGGCCGACCTGGTGGCCGAGTTCTTCGAGACCGAGCTGCTGCGCGCCTCGATCGCGGCGCGCGGCATTTTTGGCAGCTTTGCCGGGCCATGGTCGGCGGGCTCGGGGGCGCTGCTGCTGCTGCGCGCAGCGTGCGACCCGCATCCGGCGGGTCCGGCGTGCTTTGCCAGCGGCGGCATGGGCGCGCTCACCGAGGCCATGGCTGCCGCGGCACAGCAGGCGGGCGCGCAGATCCGCACCGGCGCCGAAGTCGCCCGGATCCTGGTGAAGGACGGCTTGGCCACGGGCGTCGTGCTGGCCAACGGGGAAGAGATTGTCGCGCAAAAGGTGGTTTCCAGCGCCGACCCGCGGCGCACGTTCCTGCAACTGATCGACCCGGTACACCTTACGCCCACCTTCATCCTGCGCATGGAGAGTTACCGCGCGCCCGGTGTCACGGCGAAAGTGAATCTGGCGCTGGGCGGCCTACCGAAGTTCACCGCGCTGCAGGATTTGGGCGACGGCAGCGACAACATGCTGGCGGGAAGAATCCACATCGGTCCGGAGATCGACTACCTGGAGCGCGCGTTCGACGCCTCGAAGTACGGCGACTTCTCGCCAGAGCCGTACCTGGACGTGATGATTCCCTCGCTTTCCGATCCTTCGCTCGCGCCGGCGGGCAAGCACGTGATGAGCGTGACCATGCAGTTTGCTCCTTACAAACTCAAGAACGGAGACTGGAACAACCGACGCGAGGAGCTGGGCCGCGTGGTGCTGGAAACGCTGGAGCGCTACGCTCCCGGCTTGGCGTCGCTGGTGGTGGGCGGAGAAGTGATCACGCCGCTCGACCTGGAGCAGGCGTACGGCCTGACCGGCGGGCACATCTTCCACGGCGACCTGGCGCTGGACCAGATCTTCACCATGCGGCCGCTGCTGGGCTGGGCGCGCTACCGCACACCCATCCGCGGGCTGTACCTGTGCGGTTCGGGGACGCACCCCGGGACGGGACTCACGGGCGGATCGGGCGCGAATGCGGCGAGAGAGATATTGAAAGACCTGAGACAGTAGATTTCACCACAGAGACACGGAGACACGGAGAAAAACCGCAAATCAAGAGCAGACTCACGCGTTCGAGGGTTGTTCGTGCCTCGGACTTCGCAGTCCATCCGGTCTTTCTCTGTGTCTCCATGGCTTAGTGGTCAAGGCATCCTTCGCCCATGAAGAACACCGCCATCCTGCTGGTCAGTTGTCCGGACCGCAAAGGGCTCTCGGCGGCGATTGCGGACTTCATCTTCCGCAACAACGGCAACATCCTGCACTCGGATCAGCACCAGGACCCGGAACTCGATTTGTTCCTGATGCGTGTGGAGTGGGACCTGGCGGGCTTCGCCATCGCGCCGGGGGACTTTGAGCGCCACTTCGCACCGCTGGCCGGGCGGTTCAAGATGCAGTGGAGGCTGGCCCTTTCCAGCCACCGGCCGCGGGTGGCCATCTTCGTTTCACGCTATGATCATTGCCTGGTCGATCTGCTCTACCGGCACCAGGCGGGCGAACTGGCCTGCGACATTCCCTGCATCGTCAGCAATCACCCCGACAACCGGCGCTGGGCAGAGTTCTATCGCATCCCATATCACGAGGTCGCTGTCACGAAAGAGAATAAGGCGGAAGCAGAACGGCAGCAGGTAGAGCTCATCGAGAAGCAGGGCGTCGATCTCGTGGTGCTCGCCCGTTACATGCAAGTTCTCTCGAAAAACTTCACCGACCGCTATCCGCAACGCATCATCAACATCCACCATTCGTTCCTGCCGGCGTTCGTGGGTGCGAGGCCGTACCACCAGGCGTACCAGCGCGGCGTGAAGCTGATCGGAGCAACCAGCCACTATGTGACCGAAGCGCTGGACGAAGGACCCATCATCGAGCAGGACGTGGTGCGGGTCTCGCATCGCGACACGCTCGAAGACCTGATGCAGAAGGGCAGGGACCTGGAGAAGGTTGTGCTGTCACGCGCGGTGCGGTGGCACATCGAAAGCAGGATCCTGCTGTATGCGAACAAGACGGTGGTGTTCGACTAGAGAGGCGAGTCGGAACGCAACACCGAGGTCCTTCGCTCAGGTTTCCCGCGCTGGTGAATACGCGCGGGAGCCTCCATCGCTCAGGATGACGGCTTCCACCAGCCGCCTAGTCTGCCGCCGCTCTCTCGCGTTCCAAGCCACTCTTGAGGTCTTTCGCCAGCAAGCGGTGGAACAGGTGCTCGCCGGCTTCGCGGCGGACGGAGAGGCGGCCGGCGCGGTAGGCGCGTGAATTCAGCCCGCGCTGCACGGATTCGCAGATAGCGTGGTCCTCGTCCTGTACGCGCTGGCTGACCTCGATACTTTTGCGGTTGTGCTCGGCCGCTTTCTCGCTGACATCGGCAAAGTAGAAGTCGAAGATTACCTGGCAGCGGTCGATGCCCGACGGCAGAACGAGGTTGGTGTCGAGATAGCCCTCGTACCAGTTCAGCATGAGGTTGGGGTAGAGCCAGAAGTAAAGGGCCTCTCCTTTGCGGACAGCGGCGGTGGCCGCTTCGCCGCCCTCCGCTTTCACCGGCGAGGACTGCAGGCAGTAGCGGTCCTCGCACTCGATGGTGTAGCCGGCGTAGTCGAGCACGCTGCTCAGCCCCTTGTGCAAATACGGGACGTGGTAGCCGCCGTCGAGGTAGTTATCCACGAAGACTTTCCAGTTGCATTGCAACGGGAAGACGCGACGTTCGACGAAGTGCAGCGAACCCAGGTTGAGCGGGGCGATGCGCGCCGCCATGCCGCCGAGGTGATCGGCAAAGTTGGGAGCCTGCAGGTCGAGGTTGACGAAGACGAACTGTTCCCAGGTTTCGACGCGAACGGGCAGCAGGCCATTGGCGGCGCGGTCAAAATCGGCGACGCCGGCGAAATCCGGCGTGCCTTTGAGCGAGCCGTCCAGACCGTAGGTCCAGGAATGGTACGGGCAGCGCATGAGGGAGCACGTGCCTGCCGGCTCGGTCATCACCGCGGCGGCGTGGTGCCGGCACACGTTGTAGAAGGCGCGCAGCACACGGTCCTCGCCGCGCACGACGACGACCGGCTCACCGGCGACCTCGGCGGTGACGTATTGTCCCGGCTCGGCCACCTGTTCGGCGCGGCCCACCATCTGCCAGGTGCGGCCGAAAACCCTGCGGCGCTCGAGCTCCGCGAGGCGCGCATCCGTGTACCAGGAGGCGGGGATGGTCCAGGCCTGGGCGAGCGTGGCCTTGTCGTCGTAATCGGCGAGGACTTGTTCGAGAGGACGTTCCATGTTGCTGTCTGCCGGAATGAGGCGATTCAGATTACCGCATGGATGCCGGCGCGGAAAAGTAGTGCGGCTTTCGGGCTTGGGGCCCTCCTATTGCCCCCTCGCTCGTCTGCGCTGGCTCCCTTCGACTTCGCTCAGTGCAGGCACCGCCAGTCGGGCGCCAATTTGAATCAATCAGTCTCGAACGGCACGGCTGAAGCTGTGCCCCTCCGAAAATTCATTCCAAACAACAAGCCCTACGCCAGCGGCGTTTTCAGCAGTTCGACATCCTTCAGCCACACGGTGCCCGGGCCCTCGAAAGTGAGGTTGAGCTTGATCAGGTCGGGGAACTGGCCCGCCTTGAGGTAGAAGGGCGTCTGATAGGGCGCCCAGTCGGTGGTGCCCCTGGCTTTGGAATGGAGGCCTTTGGAAAAATACTCGTTGCCGCCGAACACGCACCACATTTCCAGATAGACGCCGCCGCGGACGGCCGAGGTCTTCATCTGCACACGGTAGGTGAGCATGCACTGGTCCACGCCGGGCTGCGGCACCTGAAACAGCAGAAAGGTGCGCTCGCCGGTGGCCTCGATTCTCCAGGAGTCTGGTTCAAGGGTGACGCCGTCGGTGGACACCAGGCGATCGGTCAGCGAGAACTTCCGCAAGCTTACCGGCGGGCCGGACGGCTGTGGAACGCGGAACATTCTCTTCAGCCAGTCCAGCATTGCAGGGGCCCCAAAAGCGCAGGAAGGATAACCTATCTTGCGGGTTCGAGAAAGAGGGGCCGCAGGGTTCTTGCATCGCGTTCGTGCTACGTGAAACACTCGCTGTGCGGGAGAGGAAGATGCTGGTGTTTCATACGATGGAACTGAGGGAGGCGCGGGCCAAAGCGGGCCATGCGTACCGCGAATTCCTGCGCACGGCCGGGCTGAGCGCAGGCCTCTACGAACTGCCGGCGGGCGCCGAGGACAAGCAAAAGCCACACACCGAAGACGAGATCTATTACGTGGTAAGCGGGCGCGCGAAGTTCTTCTCCGACGGCGACGGTACCGCCCGGCACCTGGACGTCGGGCCGGGATCGGTGATCTTCGTGGGCGCTAACGCCGACCATCGCTTCCATGACATCACCGAAGACCTAGTGCTGCTGGTGTTCTTCGGCCCGGCCGAAGGGTCGAGGGCGAAGTAATTTTTCGAGTTGTCACCGAGCGCAGTGAGGAATCCCTGGGAGTGCTCGGCCTCCCGTCCTCATTCTGAGCGTACGTTCACCCCAATGGCATAGCCGGGCAGAGGGGTCCCTCGCGTCGCTCGGGACCACGAGCTAGCGCCGTACTCTGACGAACCGCTGAACAAGAAAAACGGGGTAACAGCCGGCCAGTACGGCGAGGGCATACAGGCTGTTGCGGGTGTCGCCCGCCAAGGCTCCGGCGAGGAAAGCGAGCGAGCCCAGGAGCGCCAGCGCCGTGGTCCACGGGTACCCCCAGGCGCGGTAGGGACGCGGCGCAGCCGGCTCGCGACGACGGAGCAGGAAGACGGCCAGGTAGGCGAGGAAATAGTCAGTCACGAAGAAGAAGGTAGTGACCGCGAGCACGTCCTCGAAGGGACGCTTCTCGCCCACCCGCAGCAGAGGCAGCAGGGTGAGTCCGACGCTGCCCACGGTGCTCAGCAGCAGCGCGGTGGTCGGCGTGCCGCCGGGGTTCACGCGGGCCACCACGGGCGGCAGCAAGCCGTCGCGGCTCATGGCGAAGGTGATGCGGCTGGCCATCAGATGGTAGGCGTTGATGCCGCTGAGCATGGAGACGATCATCAGCAGGCTGATGACGGTGATGGTCCAGTCGCCGAAGATGGTGGCGGCCGCCGTACCCAGCGCCAGCTTGTCTTTGGCGATGGCGCCGATCGGTAGCGTGTACACCAGCGCGGCGTTGACCAGGACATAGATGGCCGTCAGCGAGACCACGCCCCATATGGTGGAGCGCGGAGCGTCGCGGCCGGGATCGCGCAGCTCTTCGCCGAAATAGATGGCGCCATACCAGCCGTCATAGGTGTAGATGACGGCTTGCGCCGCCAGTACCAGCGCCACCAGCAGGGGCAGGCCAGCGGGCAGCGGCGTGGGCGCGACTTCCGGCGTGCGGGGCGCGAGCGCGAAGATGGCGGCCACCAGGGCCACGAATCCCAGGGCCTTGGCCGCGCTGGTGATGTTCTGGATGAGACTGCCCCAGCGGATGCCGCGCCACTGCAGCAACGCCATGCCGATGGTGACCGTGATGGCGATGGGAATCTCGCGGCCGAACAGTTGAGGGTGCGTGGGCGCGTGGCGGCGCAGAAGCACGTCGGCATACTCGCCGATGACGATAGATACGGCGGCGGTAGTGCCGCATTGGGCCAGCCAGTCCGTCCAGCCGACGGCGAAGCCGGGAAACTCACCCAGCGCCCTGCGGGTGAAAACGTAATAGCCGCCCGAGCGCGGCGTCATGGCGCTGAGTTCGGAGATGGAGAACGCGCCCAGCAGCGCGTACAGGCCTCCGGCCACCCACACGGCGAGGAAGATCCACACGTTCGGCAGTTGCGCCGCCACCTCGCCCGGCGTACGCAGGATGCCCGCGCCGATAGTGTTGCCGATGATGACCGCCAGTCCGAAGCCTACGCCCAGAACCTGCAGCAAACCCCGGGAAGCGCGGACATGCGTGTGCGGCGCGGGGACGGCCTTGGAGGCGGAAGAAGTAGACATGATGGACTCAGGTCACCCAATTCCCAGTTCGTCGGCTTGCTCGAGCGGAGTGCCACACTGCCGGCAGATGACCGCCGAGCAATCGCCGCAGGTGAGCGGGTCGGTGACTTCGCGGCTGCATTGTGGACAGTAAAGGGGCTCGGAGGGCTGGGGTTGAGGTTCGGCGACTGGAGCCATGCGACGGGCAAATGTAGCATAGAAGTCAGCAATAAGCGGTAAACGAGAAGCGATAATCCATCAGCCTGAGGCCCACTGAGCCGCCATGATGTCACCCGACGAGATCCTGCAACAGGAATTCAACCGCTGGGCCGAAGAGGGCCGCGGCGAGGAGATGGAGAAGCACCATCTCGATATAACCGAGAAGACGTTGCGGCTGATGGACCTGCGTCCGGGCGAGCGCGTGCTCGACCTGGGATGCGGCGTGGGCTGGGCCACGCGCATCCTGGCGCGCCTGGTGGGAGACGGTCCGCAGGGCCACGGCCAGGTGGTGGGTCTCGATATCTCCGACGAGATGGTTCGCCGCGCGCGCGCGGCCTCGCGCGAGTTCGAGAACATCATGTACGTGTGGGGCTCAGCGGAGCAGATCCCCTGGGAGGAAAACTACTTCGACAAGGTGCTTTCGGTCGAGTCGTTCTATTACTACCCGGATCAGGAGCGAGCCCTGGCGGAACTGTTCCGGGTAATGGCGCCGCGCGGGCGGCTCTACATCCTGATCAACCTGTACAGGGACAATCCCTACACGCTGCGCTGGGTGGAGGAGCTGAAGGTCCCGGTGCACGCGCGCTCGGAAGCGGAGTATGTCGAGCTGTTGCGGAGGAACGCCTTCGAAGAAGTGCGCGCGTTGCGTATCCCCGACGACACGCCCACACCCGACGAGTACACGGGCAAGTGGTTCAAGAACGCCGAGGAATTGCGCGACTTCAAGCGCATCGGAGCGCTGCTCTTGGTGGCGCAGAAGCCGAACGTGCGGAACCCGGCGCCGGCCTATCAGATCTACTGAAGCAGTCAGCAATCAGCAGTCAGCATTCAGCCACACCTTGGGTTCGGCTGAGTGCTGAGTGTTACACCGCGTCTGAGACGCTCGAGAAGGTGAAATCCCGCACCTTCATGGCGGGCACGATGCGGTTGTCGGAAAGCTCGGGGCGGCCCAGCATTTCGACGTTGGCCAGCACGTTGGCGGGGCTTTCGTTGAAGCGGAAGTTCATGACCGGGTGCGTGATCTTGCCGTTCTCGATCCAAAACAGGCCGTCGCGGGTCAGCCCGGTGACCTGCACGGTCTGCAGATTGACGTAGCGGATGTACCAGAAGTGCGTCACCAGCAGGCCGCGCTCGGTCGAACGCACCAGGTCTTCGACGGAGTGGTCTTCGCCTTCCATCACCAGGTTGGCCGCCGGCAGCGGCGTCGGATTGACGCCTTTCTTCTCCGCCCAGTAGCGGGTGTAGACCAGGTTCTTCACCACGCCCTTTTCGATCCAGTCGATCTTTTCTGTGGGCAGATAGCTGGGGCCCGCGACGCCTGCTCCCCCGAAGAAGATCTGCCCTACGCCGCCGATCTCGACCTCTACGTTGCCTACCCAGGGACGGCCGGGATTGCGCGAGTCGAAGGGATCGGAGCGCACGGTGATCTTCTCGGAGAACATCTTCTCGCCCAGCCGGGTACCGCCGCCGCGCCGGGTGAACAGCGAGCGTCCTTCTTCGGCGGCACGGGCGTCGAACACGCCGCCGAGGCCAAACATGTACGCGAGCAGATCCGAAACGGCTGCCGACTCAAGGACGACGGTGTACTTGCCGGGTTCCAGCGGCCGAGGCTTCCGGGAGAGCACCGCTTTGTCGATGGCGATGCCGGCGATGCGGGCGCCGTCGACGTCGCCCATGCGATGTCCTTCGGCTGAGGCCCAGCCCGAGCCGGTGCCGTCCGGCGTCCGTGAGGTCAGCGAGTACTCCGCGCGCGTGCGCGTCGCATAGGCGAAATTGCCGCGTTTGTTGCCCAGGGCGAGGGCCGAAGCCGTGCGCTCGTAGTACCCGGAGGAGACCACGCCCTTGGCCTGCGAGGCCTCGACGGCTGTCTTCACTGCACTCAGGATCTCCTTCTGCGCCGCTGCGGCGGTGGCCGCATCGTACGAGGGAATCTCCGGGTACTTCTGCGGGCTGAGCGGCTCGACGTATTCCGGATCGGGCGGCGCGAAACCGGCCAGTTCCTCTGACCGCGCCACGGCTTTGCGCAGCGCGTCTTCCGAGGTCTCATTAGTCGCGACCTGGCCGGTCCGCCGGTCCTTGGTGGACCAGATGTAGATGGCAACGCCATCGGAGCGCCCGCTGGTGGTGATGCTGTTCACGGCGAAACGCGTCTGCGCAAGGTCGCGCTCGCCGATGGTCACCTGGCAGTCATCGGCCTTGGAGTAGGAGAGGACCTGGTCGATCAGCTTCCTGGCGTCATCGCGGCTCAGCATGTTCTTTCCCTTATCCTCAGTCCGTAAGCAGCACGTTGATCCGGCGGAACAGAGACGGCGACGATCCGTGGCTCATGGCGTTGATCTGCGTGGGCTGGCCCTTGCCGTCGCTGGTAAGACCGTGGTTCTGCCAGAAGCGCTGGTCGGCGGTGGCTTCGAATGACGACCAGAAATCCGTGGAGCGCGACTGGTAGGCTACGCGCGAAATCATGTTGCCCTTCTTGCCGCCCTTGATCTCCCAGAAGGCGTCGCCGCCGAACTGAAAGTTGTAGCGCTGCTGGTCGATGGACCAGGAGCCGCGGCCGTCGATGAGGATGCCGTCGTCCACGGCCGCGATCAGGTCGTCGAGCGTCATGGGCTTGGTTCCGGCCTTCAGCCACACATTGGGAATGCGCTGGAAGGGAATGCTGTCGAACGAATCGGCGTAGCAGCAACCCCGCGATTCCTTCTCGCCCACCAGGTGCGCCTGGTCGCGGATGGTCTGGAAGTGCTGGAATACGCCGTTCTTGACGATGTCGAACTCGGTGGCCTTCACGCCGTCGTCGTCGTAGCCCACGGTGGACATGCCGCGGGGGAGCGTGCGGTCGCCCTGGATGTTCATGATTTCGCTGCCGATGCGGAACTTGCCCATTTTGTCGGGCGTCAGGAAGCTGGTGCCGGCGAGGTTGGCCTCGTAGCCGAGCGCGCGGTCGAGTTCGGTCGAGTGCCCGATGGATTCGTGGATGGTCAGCGCCAGGTGGTTGGGCATCAGGACCAGATCTTTCCTGCCGGGCGTGACCGGCGGCGCCGACAGATGCTCCACCACTTCCTCGCCAATGCGGCGGCCGTTGCCGGGCAGGTCGTGCTCTTCGATGGCTTCCCAGCCCGCCGTGTAGGGCGACGGAGAATAATTGCGCTGGCGTGAGACGCGCCTTTCCAGGTCGCGCGCCGCGGCCGTCACCTGCCCGTAGCATTGCAGGATGTACTGCTGGATGCGCGAGCCTTCCGAGGAAGCGAAAAACTTGTCCTCGCTGTGCGCGACCAGCGTCGAGTTGGCACTGAACACCTTGGGAACCGCCTTGACCTCGGCGTTCGCCCTCTCCAGCAGCGCCAGCTTCTCGGCGATAGGCACGTCGAACGGATTACGCTGGTGCGGCGTGGTGTATTTGTCCACGTAGGCCTTCACCGGAGACAGGCGCACCGGCTGCTTTTGCAGCGCCGAGTTGGCTTTGGCGACGGCCACCGCCTCGGCGGCCACGCGTGCGATCTCGTCTTTGGTGACGATGCGGCTGGCCGCGAAGCCCCAGGTGCCGTTGGCAATCACCCGCACGCCGAAGCCGAACGAACCGGTGTCGCGCACCGCCGGCACGTGGTTCAACTTGCCGGTGGCGAGGTCGGGCGTGGAACGCAATGCCACCACCTGGTCGCGATAGCGGTTGATGCGGATATCGGCGTAGGTGGCGCCCAGCTTCTTGGCCCGAGCCAGCGCAACCTCGGCCAGCGCCGAAAGCGCCTCCGAAGGCTTGCCCGCGCCGGTGTTCTGCGCGTTCAGCTCCGGCAGGCCGAAGAGTTCATGGGCGAGGGCTGCGGCCGCGGCGCTGCCCGTAAGTTCTAGGAATCGGCGTCGGGTCAGGTCCATGCAGGGACTCCGGGAAGTCAGAGCGAAACGCAATCTTCTACCAAAGCCGCGCAACAAGAGCAAGGGCACCAGGTTGACACCCCTCCGGGCCGTCCATAGACTGCTTTTCTAGAGGCGCTATGGCCTGGCTGCAGAACAAGTTCGAGAAGAACTTCCTCATCACCACGGTGGACTACGTGTTCAACTGGGCGCGCAAGTCGGCGCTCTGGCCGATGACGTTCGGCCTGGCGTGCTGCGCCATCGAGATGATTGCCTCCTCGACGGCGCGCTTCGACATCGCGCGGTTCGGCAGCGAGGTCTTCCGGCCCAGCCCGCGGCAGAGCGACCTGATGATCGTGGCCGGCACGGTGACCCTGAAGATGGCGCCGGTGATCCAGCGCATCTGGGCGCAGATGCCCGATCCCAAGTGGTGCATCTCCATGGGCGCCTGTTCGTCGGTGGGCGGGCCGTTCAACACCTATGCGGTGCTGCAAGGCGTGGACCGCATTGTGCCCACCGACGTGTATGTGATCGGCTGCCCGCCGCGTCCGGAGAACCTGTTTTACGCCCTGCTCAAGCTGCAGGACAAGATCGACCAGATGACCCTGGCCAAGCGTCCCACCGAAGTCCGCCTGGATGAGAGCATGGTGGAAGATTTCAAGCGGCAGGTGATGATCGCGCAGACCCTGCAGCCGAAATAGTTCTCAGTTTCCGGTTCTCAGTTCTCGGAGGAACTCCTTCATGGCTGAGTTCGTGAAGATCGGCAGCAAAGGCGACCTGCCCGGTCGCGACGAGGCGCGAGAATTCCCCTGCGGTGAACGCACCATCTGCATAGCCAACGTCGAGGGCAATCTGACCGCGCTGGACAACGTCTGCCTGCACCGCGGCGGCCCGCTGGGGCAGGGCATCATCGTTGAAGGCAAGATCGTGTGCCCGTGGCACGGCTGGATGTACGACCCCAAGACCGGCGAAGCCACGCACAATCCCGCCGCCAAGGTTACCGTCTATCCGCTGAAGATCGAGGGTGACGACGTGCTGGTTCAGGTGTAGATCCTCCGCCGCGTTTCACATCGCGCCGACCGCGTCTTTGTGGGCGCCATTCACCATCGCTTTCCCGCTCCTAGCGGCCCCTAGCACTGCGCACTGCCAAACTGCGGCCCGTTGTGGCAGACTGTCTTCCTCGTTCTGGAGAGCGACCGCGGCCGGGAAGGTGAACTGGAGGCAAGAATCGGATAGCGCCCTCCAACCTCCGCCGTTAGAGTCTCAGCACGACGAGGGAGATAGATCATGAAGAAGCTCTATGGGGCAGTGTTCATCGCCCTTGTGGCCGTACTGTTGCCGGCCGCGCTGGCCGATATCAAGGTGAAGACACGCAACACCATGGCCGGCCATACCAGCGAAAGCACGGTCTACATCAAGGGACCGCGGCAGCGCAGCGAGCAAAGCTACGGCCCCGGCATGTCGGTGACGACAGTGCTGCAGTGCGATCAGAAGCGCCAAATCCAGATCAACAACGCCTGCAAGGTCTACCTGGTGACGCCCTTCACGGAAGAAGATGAGGCGGTGGAAGAAGCCGCTGCCGAACCTGCTCCGCCTGCAGCCAAGCCGGCTGCAAAGAAGGGCGCAAAGACCGAGCCCGCGTCGCGTGGTGGCATCGTTACCTACGTCAATACCGTCACCGATACCGGCGAGCGCCAGCAGATGTTCGGCTTCAGCGCCCGGCACATCAAGAGCTCGATGCGCGCCGAGCCCTCGCCGGACGCCTGCCTGAAAGAGAAATTCAGCATGGAGACCGACGGCTGGTACGCCAACGTCTCCTACGGCCTGAGTTGCCAGACGGCGGCGCAGCGGGCGTCGGCCCGTACCGCCGCCCCGCAGAAGCCGGAATGCCAGGACAAAATCCGCTTCCGCCGTTCCGGCGCCGGGCAGTTGGGATACCCGCTGAAAGAAACCCGCACCATGACCGCCGGCGGCCAGACCTTTACCACCACGACGGAGACCCTGGAGCTCTCGCGCTCCACGCTTGAGCCGGCGCTGTTCGACCTTCCCGCCGGCTACCGGGAAGTCACGAGCTTCCAGCAACTGATGTGCGCACCCGACATGGGCGCGATGATGGCCCAGGCCACGAAGGGCGACGTGAGCGAAGAAGATATGGCGGCAGCGGTGGCTGCGGCCGGCGCTTCGCAGTCCACGGCCGGCAAGAGTTCCGGAAAGCTGCGCATCGGCGTGGTGCGCATCGAAAACAAGGCCAAGAGTTCCGCCAACCTGCAGCAGGCACGGGAGCTGCTGATGAACGAGATTCGCGACTACGACGCCGATGCCGTGCCGCTCGATGCGACCAAGCCGGACGACATCCAGATGGAGGCCCGCAGCAAGGATTGCGACTTCGTCCTCTATACTGACCTCACGCGTATGAAAGCGGCCGGCAAGGTGGGAGGATTCCTCGGCCGCGCCACGGGCCTGGGCACCGGCAAGTACGAGGCCCAGGTGGACTATCGTCTGTTCCCCACCGGCGAGGACACGCCGCGCCTGGAGTCCTCTGCCAGCACCAAGGAAGGGACGATGGAGATGGAAGTGCTGGGCGCGGTCTTCAAGACCGAGGCGCGCGAAGCGGTGACCGAAGCACGCAAGGGAAGGTAGGCAGACTGATGGCAGAAACGGTGAAGCAGTACGTGCGGCGCATCCTCGGGTATGTGGAAGGGCACGACCCGCTCGCAGTACAGCAGGCGACGCCCCGCCGTCTGGCGCGCCTGATCCGCGGGCGCAGCCGTGCGCAACTGGCGCGACGCCCCGCCCCGGGCAGGTGGTCCGTGGCGGAGGTCCTGGCGCATCTGGCCGAGTCCGAGATGGTGGCCGGCTATCGCCTGCGTATGATCCTGAGCGCCAACGGCACCGCCATCCAGGCCTTCGACCAGGACAAATGGGCCAAGGTCGGCAAGTACGCCCGGCAAGATCCGAAACAGTCGCTGGAAATGTTCTCCACCCTGCGCCGCAGCAACCTGGCGCTGCTGCGCTCGCTCCAGCCCCGGCAGTGGCGCATGTACGGCATCCACTCCGAACGCGGCAGGGAGACCGTGGCTCGCATCGCCACCATGTTCGCCGGGCACGACATCAATCACACGCGGCAGATTGAGAAGGTCCTGCGCGGCTGACGTCCGGCGCCGCTTTCGAATCCGGCTGGGCCCGGCATATAATCCGCGCGGTTCCCGAAGCCAGCGGCGCGGCGGTGCTCCAGCATGTCGGACGAGCGACGAAGGGCCGTCATTCTCAGCCTTGCGGCCGGGGCACTGGGCTTCCTGCTGAACTCCTGGAGCGTACCGCTGTTTGCCGACGTCCCCTTGATGTTCGGCGGCGTCTTGCCGCTGGCTGTGGCCCTGCTCTGCGGTCCGTATTGGGGAGCGCTGGCGGCGGCGCTGGCTGCCGGCCGCACGCTGACGCTGTTGGGCCATCCGTATGCCATTGCGGCCGTCGTGCTGGAAGCAGCCGCGGTCGGCTTGCTGGTGCGCCGCCGCTGGATGCCACTGGCGGCCGACCTGCTCTACTGGGCGGTCGCCGGCGTTCCGCTGCTCTACCTGACGCACGTCGTTGCCTTGCGCGAGGCAACGCCCGGCGTGTGGTTCATCCTCGCCAAGACGCCGCTCAACGGCCTGCTGAACGTCCTGCTGGCGGAGCTGGTGGTCGGTGCTGCGGTGATGCGCGGCTGGATCCCGGGTGGTCTTGCCGCGGGGGAGCCGCGCTCCCTGCGCTTCTACCTTCTTCACGTGCTGGTGCTTACCACCACGGTTCCCGTGCTCGGACTCAGCGTGTTGCACTGGCGCCTCTACGCCCACGAGCACGCAGTGTCCGAAGCCGAACGCTACCACCTGGCCACGCTGCTGCTGGCGCTGGCGGGCATCGCCTTCTCCATCGTGTTCGCACGCGTGGCTGCGGCCCGTGTGCTGCGCCCGCTCGACCATCTGGTCGACCACGTGCGCGGCCTGCATCTCACCACGCGGGACGGTCCGGCTCCGCTTGAGGCGGCTCCCGGGATCCCCGCGGAGGTGGCGCAGCTCTCCGGCGAGTTCTCCGGCCTGGCCGTGAGCCTGCTCCGATCTCACCAGGAGCTCGAGCAGACCCTGGCGGAGCGCAATCGGCTGAACCAGGAACTGCAAGCCCTGGCCGCCGACCTGGAAAACAAGGTCCGCGAGCGCACCGCGGAACTCGAAGCCATGCTGGCTGAGGTCAAGACGCTGCGCGGACTGCTGCCGGTCTGCGCTTCCTGCAAGAAGATCCGCGACGAGCAGGGAAATTGGAACCCCATGGAGACCTATATCCGCGCCCGCTCCGAGGCCGAGTTCAGCCACGGCATCTGTCCTGACTGCGCCCGGCGGTTGTATCCGGAGATGTACTCCTGAGCGCCGTCGTTCCGGCCAATTACCAAATGGGTTACGCCGAGTACACCCGGCCTTTATTGATGCGGTAGTTGAGGGAGGCGGCGACCTGGTCCACGTCGGTGGGAGCGATGTTGCATTCCAGGCGCTCATCGAGGAAGGTGGGACGGTTGCGGCCGGTGGCGTCGCGGCGCACCTGCACCAGCAGGCCCTGCACGATGTTGGGATCGAACTTCTGTGGCGTCAGGCGCACGATCTCGCTGAGGGCTTCGCCCACCGAGAGCGGCTGGCGGTAGGGCCGCGGGCTGGTCATGGCGTCGAAGGTATCGGCCACCGCGGTGACGCGCACCGGCACGACCACGTCGTCGTTGCGCAACCGGTCGGGGTAGCCGGAGCCGTCGGAGCGCTCGTGGTGCCAGCGCACCACGTCCGCGATCCTGGGCCAGGGGAACTCCACGCCGCTTACGATCTTGTGCCCGATGACGGTGTGGTCGGCCATCTCCCGGAACTCTTCCGGGCCCAGCGCCGTGGGCTTGGCGAAGATGTACTTGTCCACCGTGACCTTGCCGATATCGTGCAGGTAGCCGGCGGCGCGCAGCCCGCTGACCTCGGTCTCGTCCATGCCCAGGCTGGTGGCGATGCCCGCTGCATAGCGGCCCACGCGCAGGGAGTGCCCGTGCGTGTGTACGTCCTTCACGTCGATGGCGCTGGCAAACGCTTCCAGAGTCTGGTCATAAAAGCTGTGCAGCGAGGCTAGCAGGCGCAGGTTCTCCGCGATGCGATGCTGCAGCGACTGGCTCAGATTGTGATTGTGCACGGCCAGCGCGATGTAGTTGGCCATCAGGCCCAGGGCGTCGAATTCGTCGCCCTCGTAGACGGCGTCGCCCTCGCGCCGGCCCAGCGCCAGCATGCCCACCAGCTTCGAGCCCACGCGCAGCGGTGCGATGCACTTGAACAGCTCCGGCGCCACGTTGCCGTTCGAGCTCAGAAAATTGTCGCAGCTCTTCGGGGTCAGCGCCTGCGGGGTACGCGTGGTCTGCAGCGCATGGACGTGTCGCGGCAACAGAGGGATCACTGCCGCATCGGGGAAGAGGGCAAAACCTTGCGCCGCCACCGAAGCCAGCAAGGCAGGCTTGTCGCTGTAGGTGAACAGCGCTCCTTCGCGCGCCCCTAGGGCCTCCAGCAGCAGGTTGAGCATGACGCGCGCGGTCTCGGGGAAGTCCCGTTCCGCGGTCAGTTCCGGACCGAGGTCGGCGAGGGTCTCGAAGGTTCCGAGCAGCCGCCGGAAATTGTTCTTTTTCACTGTCACGCGAAGGTGGCAGCGAAAACCGCAGAGCAGATTGAGATTACCACGCCGCCAACCACACCCGGCTCCGCCCGCCACCTTCGGGCTATTGGTTAACTTGGTGCGGTGGGGTAACTCCGGGGGCGGTTACCATGCCGATGGAACTCTACGGTTCGCTACAAATGAACACTGAGGCAGCCGAGACTGAGTGGAAGGGAAAGGATGGCCCGGCAGGCGTCCGGCGTGGCAGCGCGGATGATGAAGCCCCATGATCTGCGCCACGCCTTTCGGCGCAGACGTGGGGGAACACCCTACATGGCCACGCTCACGTCCGCGCGCTCGGCGCCAGTGGCGGCGAACAGAGGCCTAGGAACATAGGCCAGCATGCGGGCGATGAATACGTCCGGCAACTGCGCGATGCGGATGTTGAAGGTGTTGACGGCGTCGTTGTACAACTCGCGCCGGTCGGCGATGTGCGATTCGAGCTGGCTGATGCGCGCCTGCAACTGCAAAAAGTTCTGGTTGGCTTTGAGGTCAGGATACTTCTCCGCCACTGCGAACAGCGTCTTCAGCGCTCCGGCGGTTTGCTGGTTCGCCTGCAGTTTTTGGTCTACGGTGGTGGCGTTGAGCCAGGCGGTGCGCGCCTGCACCACGTTTTCCAGCGTCTGCCGCTCGTATTGCATGTAGCCCTTGCAGGTTTCCACCAGCTTGGGCAGCTCGTCGTGCCGCTGCTTCAGCAGCACGTCGATGTTGGACCAGGCGCGGTCGCACTCATTGCGGATCGAAACCAGGCTGTTGTAGACGGTGATGAAGTAGAGCACCAGGCCCGCCACCACGAGGAAGAAGAAGGCTGCAATCATGAAGCCCATAGCCTGGTTCCCCGTTCAGAAGCTGATCTTCACGTCCGCGCGCTCGGCGGCGGCGGCCTGGAACAGGTCGCGCCGCATGAAGCCCAGGAAGCGGGCCACGATCATGTCCGGCACCTGCGCGATGCGGATGTTGTAGACGTTGGCGGCCTCGTTGAATTCGTCGCGGCGGCGCGCGATGTCGCTCTCCAGTCCTGTCACCCGTCCCTGCAACTGCAGGAAGTTCTGGTTGGCCTTCAGCTCGGGATAGTTCTCGGCCACCGCGAACAGAGTCCGGAGCGCCCCGGTGATCTGGTTCTCCGCCTCCATGCGCTGAGCCGGGGTACCGGCCTGGGCCACCGCCGCGCGCGCCTTGGTGATGGCCTCGAATGTGCCCCGCTCATGCGCCATGTAGCCTTTGCAGGTGTCCACCAGCTTGGGCAATTCGTCATAGCGCTGCTTGAGCAGGATGTCGATGTCCGACCATTCCTTGTCCACGGTATTACGCATGGCGATGAGGCCGTTGTAGATGCCGATAGCCCACATCACAAGGACCACCGCCGCCACCAGCAGGACCACCAGGAATCCCAGCGCGATCATGGGCAACCTCCTCGATATCGTTTACCACAAATTCAGGCGGACCAGCAGCCATCCCAGGCAGGCCAGGAACAACGCCCCGCCCCCGAACACGTACAACCATACGTTGCGGGCCAGTTTCTGCAAGACTTCTTTTTGACTTGACTCCGCGATGAAGAACCAGGGGTGATGTTTCCCTTTCTCGATGACCACGCGCAGGTTCTCGTCGGCTTCCCCGCGGACCTCGTTGGCCATGCCGAACACGTAGACCGGGCCTCCGGGGCACAGGTTGCGCTCCGTGAAGCGCATGGGCCCCGAGTAGGAGACTCCCTGCCGCGCGCAGTAACTGCGGAAGCGTTCCTCGATGGAGCGGCCCGCCAGGCCGTCGGCGGGATCGCCACTGAAGGCCTGCTTCAGCCAGTTCACAAGGCCGCTCTCGTTTTCGTACTCCAGGTCGGGAGAAAGGTCCAGTTCAGCGCCCGCCGGGTTCACGCGCACGCGGCCGGTCTCGTCTTCCACGAAAAAGGGCACCATGTTCTGGCGCTCGTGCACGGTGACCCAGCGCGAGCTTTTGCCGCGCTTCTCGTAGCGCTCGATCTTGAGTTGCGAGCAGTAGCAGCGCACCTCGGCCAGCGGGCTGATGAACCAGGTGTCGCCCGTGGCCTTGCCCTGCACCTCGGCCAGGCCGAGCGCCACCGAGCGGCACTTCGACGTCGGCGTGTTCTCGACCAGGCGTTTATTGCGAAGGATCCGGAAGCCTTTGAAGAACGACCAGGCGCCGAAGCCGGCGCCGATGGCCGCGTACAAGATATCCCGGTCGTCGGACATCGTGCGAAGCGGCCAGCATATGCGAGAGGCGCCAAGGTGTCCAGAAGGCGCTAGAAGTGGCGGCAGAGGTCGGCGAAGCGTTCCACCACCAGCAGGCAGTTGCCGTTCGCGGGCTGGTTCACTTCCTCGTGCTCCAGAATCCAGGTGTTGTCGTGGGGCACGAAAACGGCGTTGAGCCCCGCCGAAAGCGAGGGATTGATGTCGGACCGCGGGCTGTTGCCCACCATCCAGGTGATCTCGGGTTCCAGGCCGTATTTTTCGGTGGTGCTGCGGTACGTGGCCGGGTCTTTCTCCAGCACGATCTCGACCGCGGCGAAGAAGGGCTTCAGCCCGGAGCGCTCGATCTTGCCCGACTGCTCGGTCAGGTCGCCCTTGGTCATCAGGATCAGGTGATGGCGGGCGGCCAGGTACTCGAGCGTTTCCGGTACGCCGGCGATGATCTCGACCGGATGCTCGGCGATGGTGTGCGCAAAGCCGCGGATGGTTTCATGCAGGCCGGGCGTCAGCGGCTCCAGCGACAGGCGCTCGAAGGTATCCACCAGCGCGTGGGCAAAGCTGTGCAAGCCGTAGCCGTGTTTCAGAATGCACTCGCGCTCCACATCATTGAGCACTTCGCGCACCTGCTCTGCGGTGTACTCGTGGTGATTGAGAAAGCTGATGAAGTTGGCGATGGCCCGTTCGAAATACTTGTTGTTCTCCCACAGCGTGTCGTCGGCGTCGATGAGCAGGTTCTGCGGAGACGTGATGGAAAACTCGGCGCTCATAGGCAATCTCCTTATACCGCCGAGCCGAAGTGAAATGCAAAATTGAAAATGCAAAAGGCAAAATGCAAGGCCGAGCCCCAAAAGCCAACAGCCAAGTGCGGAAAGCGGAGAGCGGAAGCCGGAAAGCCGAAAACGCGGACCGTCGGGCGGCAAGCAGAAGCCGGTGAGCGTTCTTTGTTACAATCGCGCGCATGGCCGAGCCCCCGGAACGACGGAAGTTCGAGCGCGTGGCCATTCCGGAGTCGGCGGAGGTGTACGCCGCAGATGCGCGCGGCAAACGCGCCGGGCTGGTGCGCATGCTGGGCCGCGGCGGCATGCACCTGGATACCACGCGGCGCTGGCCGGTTGGCGCCAAGCGCATCCTCACCATCACCGACGAGCGCGAAGGCATCCGCCGCAAAGTGCATACGGTCGTGCGCTATGCCGGCGGCGCGGGCGTGGGGCTGGAGTTTGAGAAGCTCACTCCGGAGGCGGCGGTCGAGATCGGGGTCATCATCGGCCGCTACAACCAGCCGGGCAGCTGACGCTTTTTTTCAACGCAGAGTCCGCGGAGATCGCAGAGAAATCCCAGAAACGCTGGGGCGCCGACGGCGCCTGACGTAGAGAGGTGCTTGCAACGTCTCTGGGACGCAGCAAGCTGCGTCTCTACCGAGGGAAGCCGAACGGAGCCAGGCCAGGCGAATTACCTAGCCCAGAAACTCCACTTTGGCGGGATGCGGAATGATGCCCGCCCGATGGCCCATCTCCAGCAGGCGGCGCACGGCCTCGCGGCCGTCTTCGCCGTAGTCGAGCGTGCGCTCGTTCACGTACATGCCGACGAACTTGTTGGCCGAATCCGGGTCGAGCTCGCGGGCGAACTGCATGGCATATTCCAGCGCCAGCTCGCGATGATTCAGCGCATACTGGATGCTGCCCTTGATGGCCGCGGAGACTTTGCGGATGGTCTCGCTGCCCAGCGAGCGCCGCACGGCGTTTCCGCCCAGCGGCAGCGGAAGGCCGGTGGAGTCGCGCCACCACCTGCCCAGATCCACCACGCGATGCAGTCCGGCCTTGGCATAGGTGAGCTGGCCCTCGTGGATGATGAGTCCCGCCTGGTAGCGTCCTTCCATCACCTGCGGGATGATCTGGTCGAACGGAACCACGGCGGTCTGTGCGTCCGGCAGGAACAGCTTCAGCGCGAGGTAGGCCGTAGTCAGCGTGCCCGGGACAGCGATGATCTGCCGCGACAGCTCCGTGTTCGTGAAGGGACGTGAGGCGACTACCATGGGACCGTAGCCGTCGCCGACGCTGCCGCCGGTGGGCAACAGCGCGTACTTCTCCTGCACGTAGGGATAGGCGTGAAAAGAGATCGCGGTAACGTCGTAGAAGCCCTCCAGCGCCTTGCGGTTCAGCGTCTCGATGTCGCAGAGCGCGTGCCGGAAGCGCAGCCCGGGCGTTTCCAGTTTGCTGGTGGCCAGGGCGTAGAACATGAAGGCGTCGTCGGAGTCCGGGCTGTGGGCTACGGTGATCTCACGCACAGCGGCGGCTTTCGTACGGCTGGACCTGGAGGAATGCGGGGTCATGCGGCCGCGGGACTAGGACTTGCCGCCACGGCGGAAGCGCTGCCAGCGGTCGGCCGCGCCCGCCGCCAGCATGATCTTGATGACCTCTGCGAACACGAAAGGCAGTGCGCCGAATTGCGCCGCGCGCTCGAGGGAACCCGTGAGCAGGAACAGCCACGCCACACCGCCGGCGAACAGGACCATCTCCGCCGCGATGCCCGCAGCCAGAAAGCGGAAGAAACCTCCGCGCTCCCGCGCCATCCCGGCGATGTAGGCTACCGCGGGATAGGCCAGGAGATAGCCGCCGGTCGGACCCAGAATCTGGGCCAGGCCGCCCGGTCCAGTCGGATTGAACACCGGCAGTCCCATGGCGCCCTGTGCGAGGTAGAGAGCCAACGCCGCCGCGCCGCGCCGGCTGCCCAGGATCATCCCGACCGCCAGCACGCCGAAGTTCTGCAGCGTCAACGGCACCGGTGTGAAGGGAAGCGGCAGCGTGACGCGAGCGCAAAGAGCGACGAAGAGAGAAGCTCCCACAACGGTGAGCCCCTGGTACAGTAACTCGGTCCTGCGGCTCGCAGGGAAAGCAGGGAAAACCGCAACGTGGCCGCGTTTTCGGTCGCGCATCCTCGGTCGGAGCCTCAGGTTGACCACAATTTAGGTTCGCGTCGCTTCCTGCTCAGCCTGGATCTCGGCCAGGGCGCGGCGCAGGGCCTCATCGGAGGCTTTCAGCTCCCGGTGCACGCGTACCCAGGCCATCACCGCCGACCCCAGCAGGGCCACGACCGAGAGTACCAACACAGCGTACAGGAAGCTCATCAACACAGACTTCTAGGATACCAGAGGAGTCGGATATCGGGTGATTGGGTATCGAACCATCGGGTCAGGTAGCCACGTGGTCATCTGGCCAAGTAGTCATCTGGTCATTTGAAACCCTGCCGCGCAGATGGCCAGATGACGAGATGACAACATGACCAGATTCCCTAATCCCGCTTGGCCATCTCCGCCTCAATCTCTTCCACGGTCCGCGGCAGGCCGGCAGACAGGCGCACCAGCTTGCCATCGTTATCGACGTAATACATGTCCTCGATGCGCACGCCCAGGTTCTCCTCCGGGATATAGATACCGGGCTCGATGGTGAACACCATGCCCTTCGGAATGGGTTTTCCGTCGTAGCCGGGATCGTGCACGTTCAGCCCTACCGAATGCCCCAATCCGTGAATGAAGTACTGCCCCAGCGGCTTGCCGTGCTTGTCCTTGCCGTGGGAGTTGATGTAGTCGTAGGCGACCTTCTGCAGCGAGTTTTCGCCGCTGCGCGCCAGGGTGGTCTTGCCGAGCTCGAAGGCCTTCTCTGCCGCTTGCTGCGCGCCCAGCACGATCTCATAGATCTCGCGCTGACGGGCGGTGAACTTGCCGTTCGTCGGCAGGGTGCGGGTGATGTCGGTGGCGTACATGGAGTACTCGCCGCCCACGTCCATCACCACCAGGTCGCCGTCGGCCAGGGTGGCCGAGTTCTCCGAGTAGTGCAGCACAGTGCCGTTGAAGCCCGACCCCACAATGGGCGCATAGGCCGGGCGCTCGCAGCCGCGCTTGAGGAACTCATACTGCATCAAGGCCGAGATCTGCTGCTCGGTCATCCCCGGTTTCATGTTGTGGAGCACGGCGCGGTGCGCGGCCATGCTGGCGTCGGTCGCCTTGCGGATCAGCCCGACTTCGCCTGCGTCTTTCACCAGCCGCAGGGCATGCACCAGCGGCCGGACGTCCCTGAATCCGACGTAATTGGGGAAAGCGTTGGAGCGCCACAGGAACTCGATGCCGCTGGTGGAAGGCGAGCGTTCGCCGCCCTCGCGGATATCGGTGTAGATGGTGACCCGCGGCGATGGCAGGATGCGGGCCAGCTCCTCGCGCATCCTGTCCAGTGGCTCCACGCGATCGAAGCCGGTGATTTCGCGGGCTCTGGGATTCTCCGGGCCGAGCTTCGGTCCAGTCCAGCGCTCCTGCGTCGTGTTGCGCGCGGCCAAAAAAAGGATCTCGACATACGGGCGCGCCGGCTCTTCGCCCTTGGCCTCGACCGCCGGCGAAATCACCAGCGCAGCATCCGGCGCCGACAACCCCGTCAGGTAATAGAAGTTGTCCTCCTGACGGAAGCCGTAGAGCGCGTTCGGCCCTTCGTTTTCCATGGGGGCGAAGAGCACCACCACGCCGCCGTTGGTCTTGGCGGCCAGCGCCTGCCGCCGCGCGCGATAGTCGGCGTTGGGCTGCCGCTCCATGGCCCCGGCCAGCGTCGTAGAGAGAAACAGCAGAGCGATCAGGAACCTGCGCACGGAAAGCCTCGCCATTGGGATTCAGAAGAAGGGGGATTCTAGCATGCCGCCGCGCGCGCTCCATGATGCCCGCGCGCGATAGCCGGCCAAAGACGCCGGCGCCCTACACCCCCACGGCGTAGGGCTTGGCACGCGCCGGCATGGGCAACGTCCAGCCGGTAAACATTCCCTGCAGCAGCGACATCACTCCCGTGTACCAGTAGCCGATTACGAACAGGATGAGGAAGGGCACGGTGATGAAGTTCTCGTTGGCCATGGCGTAGTACACGGTCGCGAAGAAGTAGCCGCCGATGGCCAGCTCGACCCACGGTACCCAGCCCAGCCGCCGGCGATACCGCGAGGTCGTCACCTTGTCCTGCCGCGTCTCGACCTTGTACTTCGGCGTCCGCTTGAACGACGACTGGATGCCCAGCAGCGCTTCGAGCACCGCTTTCGCATTGGTCACCGTCAGCCCGATGCCCAGAGCCATGAGGAACGGCAGGTAGAGGAACGTGCGCAGCCAGCTCCGCGGGTAAAGTTCCTTCTGCGACACCAGGTAGAAGCTGGAGATGGAGAAGGTCGACGCCAAAAACAGCGGCAGGTCGATGTACAGCATCTGGAACCAGCCCTGGTAGAAGCGGATGATCATCGCCGGCAACAGCAGCGTGGAGAGCACGATCATCAACGGATAGCTGAGGTTCGCGGTCAGATGGAACCACGCCTCCACCTTCACCTTGAAGGGCGCATCCGACTTCATCACCTGCGGCAGGATCTTCTTCGCCGTCTGAATCAGTCCCTTGGCCCAGCGCGCCTGCTGCGTCTTGAACGCCGTCATCTCGATCGGCAGCTCCGCCGGACACTCGACGTCCTGCAGATAGCGGAAGCGCCAGCCCTTGAGCTGCGCGCGATAGGAAAGATCGGTGTCCTCGGTGAGCGTATCGTGCTGCCAGCCGCCGGCTTCCTCGATCGCCTTGCGTCGCCACATCCCTGCCGTGCCGTTGAAGTTGAAGAACAGGCCCGAGCGCGAGCGTCCGCCATGCTCCAGCACGAAGTGGCCGTCGAGCAGGATGGCCTCCACCTCGGTGAGGAACGAGTAGTTGCGGTTGATGTGCGTCCAGCGCCCCTGCACCATGCCCACTTGCGGGTCGGTGAAGTGGTGGATGAGCCGCAGTAGAAAGTCCTCCGGCGGCACGAAATCGGCGTCGAAGATGGCGATGAACTCGCCCTGCGCCGTCTTCAGTCCCTCGTGCAGCGCGCCTGCCTTGAAGCCCTCGCGGTTCGCGCGATGATGATAGCTGATGGGGTAACCCAGGGCCACGTAGCGCTCCACCACGCCGCTAGCCACCTGGCGCGTGTCGTCGGTCGAGTCGTCGAGCACCTGGATATCCAGCTTCTCCCGCGGATACTCCAGCCGGCACACCGCTTCCACCAGCCGCTCGACCACGAAGCGTTCGTTGAAGATCGGCAACTGCACCGTCACACGCGGCAGTTCGACAAAGCGCGCCGCGGGTTCGGTCACGCGGTTCTTGCGGTTCCGGTAATAAGCGTAGACCAGCGCGTAACGATGCATCCCATAGCTGGCCAGGAGGATGAGCACGATGAAATACGGCACCAGCAGCGCCAGGTCAAACGCGTTGAGATGGTACAGCCCTTTGAAGGTCGTGTCGAAGAAGTGGCGGCGGATGTACTCTTCCAGCCCGCGCTGGCGGGCGAATGCCGCCATCCAGATGAGTGCAAAACTGAACAGGGGAGGGCTCCCGTCGGATGAAAATTACAGATGCGGCGGCCCAGTCCGCCACAAGCTTTTGATTATACATGATTTGGTCCGGGTTGCCTGTACCGCGACTGCATTGGGAGTACGATTCCCCTCGCGGATGCTCTCCGGTCTGCGTCGCTGGGGCATCAGAATCGAGATAAAGAGATTCTGGTCGCTCCAGGGGAGGAAGCGATGCGTCAGATTCGCGGTATAGCTCTGTTATTTGTTCTCTTGTTCCCTGCCAGCCGTACGCTTCTGGCTCAGCAGACACAAACCACCGATCCGCCTCCGGCGCCGCGGCCGCGCATTGGCGTGGCACTGGCGGGAGGCAGTGCATTGGGGCTGGCGCACCTTGGCGTCCTTCGCTGGTTCGACGAGCACCACATCCCGGTCGATTACGTGGCGGGAACCAGCATGGGAGGACTGGTGGGCGGCATGTTCGCCAGCGGCTACTCCCCGGAGGAGATGCGTGCCTTGGTGCGGGACACCGACTGGGGCCGGGTCTTCGGCCCGCCCACGACCTATCGCCATCTCACCTTCCGTCGCAAAGAAGACCAGCGCGTGTTTGCCAATGAGCTCGAGCTCGGATGGCACGACGGCGTGAGTTTCCCTCCGGGTTTCAACAGCGGCCAGGGAGTGAGCCTGGTGCTGAGCCGATTCGCGGCGCCCTACGCGGAAACGGGCAGCTTCGACGAACTGCCCACGCCCTTCCGTTGCGTCGCCACCGATTTGGTGAGCCGCGAGCAGGTGGTCTTTCACCAGGGCTCGCTGCTGGAGGCGCTGCGGGCCACCATGTCGCTGCCCGCCATTTTCGCGCCGGTGCGCAAGGATGGTCAGATCCTCGTCGACGGAGGCCTGCTGAACAATCTGCCGGTCGACGTCGCGCGCAAGATGGGCAGTGACGTGGTCATCGCCGTGGAACTGGATACGCCGCCGCCAACGCCGGAGTCGCTGGAGTCGCTGCTGAAAGTGAGTCGTGAATCCCTCACCACGATGATTGCCGCGAACGAGCGCCGCAGCCTGGCCCAGGCCGATCTGGTGCTCTCCCCGGACTTGAAGGGTCTTTCGTCCACCGATTTCGAGAAGTGGCAGGACCTGGAAGAACGTGGCTACGCCGCCGCGGAAGCCAAGGCGCGTTTCCTCAAGACCCTGGCCGTCAGTGACGCGGAGTGGGAGAGCTATCTGGAAGCGCGCCGCGCCCGGCGGCGCAACATGGAAACGCCGCAGCGCATCGAAGTGCACGGCGCGGGCGAAGAGTCTCGCGCGGTCACAGCCGATTTGCGGTCGCTCGCGGGCCAGCCATTCGATGTTCGTCGAGTCGAGCGCCGGCTGGACGAGATTGCCGGGGGGCGTTTTTCCACCGCCACCTACCAGCAGTTGCAACGCGAAAAGGTGAACGTCCTCGAAGTCAACCTGAGTGAGAAGCGTTACGGGCCTCCCTTCATCAACTGGGGACTCACCATCGATGGCAGCCAGGCCGATGATCCGCGCTTCGGCTTCGGCGCGCGGGTTACCTTCCTGCGCCTGGCCGTGCCTTCCGATGAGTGGCGCAACGATTTCAATCTCGGCAGGACCAGCTTTTTCTCCAGCGAGTACTACCGGCGCATCCGCGGCGGCCGTTGGTTCCTGGCGCCACGGGCCTTTGTCGGCCGCGAGAAGCAGGATGTCTACGACGGCAGCGACCGCATCGCGGAATACAACCTGGATCGCATGGGCGGCGGAATGGACTTCGGCTTTCTGCTCGGGCGCACCAGCGAATTCCGCTTCGGGTATGAGATCGCGCACGTCGACGCCTTCTCCACCATCGGCGCCTCGACCTTGCCCAAGCTGACTGGCACGCATAGTGCCCTGCGCGCGCTCTGGCGATACGACGGAACCGACAGCCCTGCCATTCCCACCTCAGGCGCCCGCGGGGAAATGAGCGTGGGCTGGGTGTTCGAATCGCCGGGAGAGGTTCGAGAGTTTCCCACCTTCGAGTCGCGCTGGCTCGTGGCCCGGCAGCTCGCGCCCAAGTATCTGCTCATCGGCACGGCTGCCGGTGGCTCCAACTTTGGCCGTGGCTCTCCGGTGGACGCCTTCACGCTCGGCGGTCCCTTGCGCCTGAGCGCGCTGGGCCGCGATCAGCTCCGCGGTGGGAGCTTTTATAACGGGAGCCTGGCCCTGCTGCGCACGCTGAGTCGCGATCCAACGAGCCTCGCCACCCGCACCTACTTCGTGGTCGGCTATGAAATGGGCGATGCCTTTGACGATGTGGACGCCGCCAACACCTTCCACGACGTCGCCCTGGGCGTGATGGGCGTCACCCGATTGGGCGTCTTCTACGTTGGGGGCAGCGTGGGTGAACAGGGAGAAAAGAAAGTGTTCTTCCGCTTTGGACGGTTGTTCTTCTGAAGCGGGGTGTTGTACGGTGTTCTCCGCTCTGGACATTAGCCAGGTTCGCATAGAGGCGTTGCTCGATGAACCACGCGGAGGCATTGGCAGCGTACATCCGGTTGCACACGGAGTTTGTACTCGTGGCGTCAATGGAAGGCAGCTATGGGCACATGGGTGCCACCCTAACGGACGCCGTCCTGCAGGCTGGTGTTAATTACGAGACCGTTGTTCGACCGCGCGTTGAACGTGTACTGGGAACGTACCCGGACGCGACAACGACGAGCTCGTTTGCCCGTCTCATCAGACAACTTGGCGCAGATCAAGTCCTAAGCTGGCAAGGTAATCGGAAGCTCAGGACGCTTCAAGAACTCATAAGCGTCCTCCTGCAGAACGGTGTCGAAACTGAGGATCAACTGCGAATCTGGCTAGAAAAGCCTGCAAACCTCGAACGGATACGACAGATAAAGGGGATAAAAGACAAGACCGCGCACTATCTCCAGATTCTCGTGGGCGCACAAGGCGTCGCGATAGACCGTCACCTGTTCCGATTCCTTGAGGAGGCAGGTACTCCCACGAATAGCTACGACGAGGCGCACAAACTCATCTGTGACGCTGCCACACTCCTCGGCGTCGACTGGTCTGTTCTCGACTATAGCATTTGGCGCTACATGTCACAGCGTGCCAGCGGTGTCTCAACCAAGCACTGCGGCGGCCAAGGCAGCCCACCGAACGGCTAATTCAGGAAATACTGCCGGTACAGCGTGTCCCGCTGCGCCGGGCGGAAGCCGGCGTCGCGGATGATCCGGCGCAGTTCTTCTTCGCTGGTCCGGTTACGCACTCCCGCCGCGGCCACCACGTTCTCTTCCAGCATCACCGAGCCGACGTCATTGCCGCCGAAGCGCAGCCCAAGCTGGCAGACCTTCAGTCCCTGTGTCACCCAGCTCGCCTGCACGTTCAAGAAGTTCGTGAGGAACAGGCGCGAGATGGCCAGGACTTTCAAGTACTCGACGGCGGTGGCCTCGTCCCAGTGCCGCCCGCCCAGCGCGGTATTCTGCGGCTGGAACGACCACGGAATGAACGCGGTGAATCCGCCCGTTTCTTCCTGCAGGTCGTAGAGGCGCTGGAAATGGTTCACGCGATGCTCGAAGGCCTCACCGCAGCCGAACATCATGGTGGCGGTGGTACGCATGCCCAGCTTGTGGGCGGTGCGGTGCACGTTGAGCCAGTCTTCAGTCAGGCATTTCAGGCGCGCGATTTTGTAGCGCACTTCGTCGTCCAGGATTTCGGCCCCGCCGCCGGGGATGGAATCCAGGCCGGCATCGCGCAGCCGCAGGATGGTGTCGCGAATGGAAAGCCCGCTCAATTCCGCCAGAAAAATGATTTCGGAAGCCGAAAAACAGTGCAGGTGCACGCGCGGGAAGCGCTGTTTGATGCCGCGCAGCAGCTTCTCATACCACTCCAGCGGCAGCGCCGGGTTCAGGCCGCCCTGCATCAGCACGCCCGTGCCGCCCAGCTCCACCGTCTCGCGGATCTTCTCGTAGATGGTCTCGTATTCGAGCGTGTAGCCTTCCTTCGATTTCGGACCTTTCACCGGCCGGTAGAAGGCGCAGAAGGTGCAGTACTCGGTGCAGAGATTGGTGTAGTTGATGTTGCGGTCGATGACGTAGGTGACCACGCCCTCCGGATGCAGCTTGCGCCGCACCGCGTCGGCCTCCATGCCGATGCCGATCAGGTCATCGGAACGGAACAGGTCGAGGGCTTGCTCCTTCGTAAGAGACATGGTTTGAGGGCTATTCTAGCCGCTGCGCCGAGCGGCCTCCAAGACCACGCCATCCGTTTGAACTCTTCATCCGTTTCATCCGTCACACTACGCTGCCCCCGCTCTTAGTTCGCCGTTCACAGTTCGCAGATCACAAATCCCTCGATGGACTTTTCCCTCGTCCCCCGCGTAAGCTCCGGTTCGCATGTTCCGCGCCTGGCTGCAGCGCCTCCGTCCCGAGTTCCGCGACCTCGAGGAGATTTACCGCGACATCTATGAGGGCCGCCAGTTCGACGCCGTATATGCCGGCATGCTGGTGCTGTCGTGCCTGATCGCCCTGCTGGGCCTGCTGGTGAACAGCCCGGCAGTCATCATCGGCGCTATGCTCATTTCGCCGCTGATGGGCCCCATTCTTTCCTGCGGTCTGGCGCTCACTCTGGCCGAGTGGAATCTGGGGCGCAAGGCGGTTCGCAACGTCGGTTTCTCGGTTCTCGAGGCAGTAACCATCGCTGCCGTGGCCACACTGCTGTCACCGCTCAAGGAGGCCACCCCGGAGATCCTCGCCCGCAGTAATCCCAACCTGATGGACTTGCTCATCGCCTTCTTCTCCGGCGTGGCCGGTGTGCTGGCGCTCACCTCGCGCAAGATGGGGATGACCATCATCCCGGGAGTGGCCATCGCCACGGCAGTCATGCCGCCGCTGGCCACCGTCGGCTACGGCCTGGCGACTGCGCAGTGGGGCATCGCCGGTGGCGCTTTCCTTCTCTTCTTCACCAACCTCACGGCCATCGTCATCAGCGCGGACCTCATCTTCCTCTGGGTCGGCTTCCGGCCGGCGCACACGATGCTCAAGCACGAGCACAAGCTGCTGGTTCGCTATCGAATCATCGCGGCGACGGTGATTCTGGCGCTCATCTCCATCCCGCTGGTGCGTACGCTCTATCAGGCGGCTACGCAGGCGCGCATGCGCCAGGCCATTTCCTCCACGCTGCGGGCTCTGGAGCAGCCCGGCAAGTCGCGGTTGAGCGGCGTGGACTTCCGCGTAAGTGACGACGCCGTCACCGTCAGCGCCATCCTCCACACCACCGAGTACGTTGAACTTCCTCAGGTGCGCCAGGTGGAAACTGCCCTGGGCGACAGGCTCGGACGCCGCGTCCGGCTTCGGCTGGAGCAGATTCGTGTCGAGGAGGACCCGGCGGGAGAGTCGCGGAGGCTGCGCGACTTCCTGGCTTCCGCCATGATCCGCCCCTCGACCACGCCGGAGCTGGCCCGCACCGCGGGCACGCTGCTTTCCGATGTGCAGGGCAAGGTGGAGGCGGCGCTGCAGCCCCTGCTGCCGCCCATGGGCCTGGCTGCCGGCAAAGTGCAGATGGTGGGCCGGCAGGCCGATGATTCCATCGTCATCGAGGTCGCGGCCTCGGCGCCGCAGCCCGGCGACCCGCAGGCCTGGGCGGTGGCCGCGGCCTCCCTGGCCCACGACCTCGGCTCGCGCGTCCGCTTGCGCGCGCGCGTCCACCTCACGCCGGCGGAGGACGAACCCGCGGACCTGATTTCCTTTGCCGCAAGCTCGGTTGTGCCCGAGGCCGCATCCGTAGCGCGCGCTCGCCGCTGGCTGGAGCCGCTGCGGGAGCGCGACGATCTCACGTCGCGGTGGGTCGCGCCTGCCGGCGTCGATCCTGCGCTCACCGCCCGGCGAATCGCAGCTCTGCGCCGGCGCTTGCCGCTTTCCATCGCCGACGAACCAGCGACCGACAGCGCACTGCCGCCAGACACGCTTCGCATCCATGTCGAGCAGCAGATCAGCGTCTCCGCAGAGCCGGTCGTCGCCTCTCCGGCCCCGGCTTCTGCGACGGCCCCACGGCCTTAGGGATTCTGCGGCCCTTCCGTGCGCCGGTAAGCTGGTTGGATCGCCCTCTCCAGCTCTCTGTCCATGGGTCACAATTCGTAGTTCGCAATTGCCCAAACTTGCCGGGTGCTTCACCCGTGTCGCTCCCGATGTTGGAGCGACGGGGTGGGAGATTTGCTATATTTCCCGGTTCGCCATGGAACTGCTCGCCACTCCCTTCGATATCGCCAAGGAGAAAGTCCTGGCCGTGCAGGAGTATTCGCTGCTGGCGGGGCGCTCGCTGACCAACCTGTTCCGCCACCCGCGCTACGTGGCGGACATGCTCATGCAGGCCGACTTGATCGGCGTGGGCTCGCTTTCCATCGTGGTGTTGACGGGCTTCTTCACCGGCGCGGTGCTGGCGTTGCAGACCTCGAAAACGCTGCAGCAGTTCGGCTCGCTCTCGCTCACCGGGCAGGTGGTTTCGCTTTCCATGGTCCGCGAACTGGGCCCGGTGCTCACCGGGTTGATGGTGGCCGGGCGCAACGCAAGCGGCATGGCCAGCGAGCTGGGCTCCATGGTGGTTACCGAGCAGATTGACGCCATGCGCGCCCTGGGCACCGATCCCACCAAGAAGCTGGTCACCCCCCGCGTGGTCGCCAGCGTCATCATGCTCTTCTTCCTCACCATCATTTCTGACCTGGTGGGCCTGGGCGGCGGCTTCATGGTGTCGTCGCTCGTCCTGCGGCTCGATCCGCAGCAGTACTGGACCAACGCCTACCAGACGCTGGAGCCCGAGGACCTGATTATGGGCCTGGTGAAACCGGTGTTCTTCGGGTTCATCATCGCCACCGTGGGCTGCTACTACGGGCTGACGGCGCGCGGCGGCACTCAGGGTGTGGGCCGTGCCACCACGCAAGCCGTGGTGGCGGCTTCGGTGCTCATCCTTACGGTCAATTTTTTCGTCACCCGCTTTCTCATCACCTGGCTGGAGATGTAGGCCCATGCCCTCCACCCTGGCCCGCGAAACGCCGCTCCCGCCTGCGGGGGAGACCGTCCACAAGGCCATTGTCTTCGAGGACGTTGGGCTCGCCTTCGAGGACAACCTGGTGCTCGACGGCGTTTCCTTCGAAGTGGCGCGCGGCGAGACCAAAGTGCTGTTCGGCGTGGCCGGCTCCGGCAAGACCACCATCCTCAAGCTGGTGCTGGGGCTGGTGCGGCCCGACCGCGGACGCATCTGGGTGCTGGGGCACGAGGTTACCGCCCTCGCCGAGGACGACCTGTTCGAGCTGCGCCGCAAGATCGGCATGGTCTTCCAGGAAAGCGCGCTCTTCGACTCGCTCACCGTCGAGGAAAACGTGGCCTACCGGTTGCAGGAAGAAGCCGACTTGCCGCCTGAGGAGATCCATCGGCGGGTGGAAGAGGCGCTGCGCTTCGTCGAGCTGGGACACACGCTGACCATGTATCCGTCGGAACTCTCCGGCGGCATGCGGCGGCGCGTGGCCATCGCCCGCGCCATCGTGCACCGCCCGGAGATCCTGCTCTACGACTCGCCCACCGCCGGGCTTGATCCCATCACTTCCACCACCATCATCGAGCTCATCGTGAAGCAGCGCGACGTTTACGAAAGCAGCGCCCTCATGGTGAGCCACCGCCTGCAGGACGGTTTCACCATGGCCTCGCATTACTTCGACCCGGAAACCAACCAGATGAAGCCGGTCGCCGGCACCGGCCGCCGCGAAACCCGTACCACGTTTCTCATCCTGCGCGACAGCAAGAAGATTTTCGACGGCACCGCCCGCGAGCTCGCCGCCTCGCGCGACGAGTACATCCGCGAATACCTCGCCTGAGACCTGTTTCGGGAGTTTCGCTGGAACCGGCTCTGGCAGTTCCCCTAGCGGTGGGAAAGCGGGCTTTAGCCCCGCGTTGCGCGAGATGCCACACGGGGCTTGAGCCCTGCACTTCGACGTTGATACGAGCGAAGAATCCTAATCCGCAGCCGCTTCCCGCGACGCTTTCTGCTGCGCTTCCTTCCAGGCCGCGATCCGCTTCTCGATGTGGGCCACGCGCTCGCGGCATTCCTTGTTCTGTTGCACGACCTGTTCGACCTTGCTCAGGAACTCCGGATCGAACTTGGCCCGGATCTCTTTCAGCAGCGGCTTGAACTTGGCGTAGACGAACAGCCCTTCGCCGCAGGTGTCGACGAACGTGGCGGGATGCAGCGTCCCCCGCAGCACCAGCGAAGCCGCGATCTGCCAGTAGGAGAACACCTGCCGCAGGTACGCGTTCTCCGGCGTGCCCATCGCGGTGACCACTTTCAGGAACTCGTCGGCGGTCGTGGGGTTGAAGTCGAAGTTGATGAAGTTGCGCGCCTTGCGCATCTCCGTCTCGCGGCGCAGGTCATAGAGCTTCAGCCCCAGCTGGGCGTCGGCTGCGGTCGGCTTCTTGGCCATAGGTATCCTCCTGGGGGTAAGTGAGAGCTACAAAGTGTAGCAGGTCTGGACCTCGTTGCGGCCGTCTCCTCCGCGGACGGTGCCCATGTCTGCGCCCCGGTGTTGGGCGCAGACGTGGGGAGACTCGGCCGGCCTTCACAGACTGACGGTTCGACCATTCAGTCCGCGACCGTGACGGCGGTTGCACGACACGTCGCGGCTGTCTGCGCGGCTGACGGTGCCCCATGTCTGCGCCCCGGTGTTGGGCGCAGACGTGGGAGACTCGACCGGCCTTCACAAACTGACGGTTCGATTATTCAATCCGCTACGGTGACGGCGGTTGCCGGACGGGAATACGTGCAGGTCGGGGTAGTCTCCTCAGGGGCAGCCTTGCCCCGCCGCCTTCGCGCCGGTTCTTCCTCGCTGCTGCGCCGGCTGTTGGGGCAGGCGATCACCGGGCCCGACTTCAGGTTCTTCTCCACCAGGTAGGGGCTGCCGCATTGCGGGCATTTCTCTGCCAGCGGCTTCCAGTTGGAGGTGAAGTCGCAGTCCGGGTAGTTCGAGCAGCCGTAGAACACGTTGCCCCGCCTCCGCGCCTTCTTCTCCACGATCTCGCCTTCGCCGCACTTCGGACACTTCACCCCGATAAAGTTCTGTTTGATGAACTTGCAGTCGGGGTAGCCCGAGCAGGAGGTGAATTCGCCGTAGCGGCCGTGGCGGATCACCAGGTGGCGGCCGCACTTGGGACAGATCTCGTCGGTCAGGATATCGGGGACCCGCTTGCCCTGGTCGAGCCGCCGCGTGGTCTTGCACTCGGGGTATCCGGTGCAGGCCAGGAACTGACCGAAGCGCCCACGCTTGAGCACCATCACCCGCCCGCAGTTCTCGCAGTACTCCTCGTGCGAGGTTTCCTGCATGTCGTCGGCGGAATCCAGGTCGGGCAGGGCGATGGGATTTTCCTTGGTGAACGTGCAACTGTTGGGGTCGTCCTTGCGATAGGCGCTGCAGGCGAAGAACGACCCGTGCCGTCCCCACTTGATGACCAGCGGCGAGCCGCAGCGCTCGCACTTCTCCTCGGTGGGTTTCTCCATCCGCTTGACGTTTTCCATGTGCTCGCGGGCGTAGTCCAGGTCCTTGGAGAACTTGGCATAGAACTCCTCCAGCGCGTCGGTCCACTTCTCGCGGCCTTCCTCGATGTCGTCCAGCTCCTCTTCCAGGCGCGCCGTGTACTTCACGTCGAAGATGTCGGGGAAGTTCTTCACCAGCAATTCCGTCACCACCATCCCGATCTCCGTGGGGATGAACTTTCCTCCCGTCTTGGTGACGTACTGCCGCTCCTGGATGGTGGAAAGGATGGTGGCGTAGGTGGAAGGCCGCCCGATGCCTTGTTCTTCCAGCTCCTTCACCAGCGACGCCTCGTTGTAGCGGGGCGGCGGCTCGGTGAAGTGCTGTTCGGCCTTCAGCTCGCGCAGCGTGAGCTTCTGCCCGGCGGTCAGCGCCGGCAGCTTGTGCTTCAGCGCCTCGTCTTCCTCGTCCTTTCCTTCCTTCGATTCCTCGTAGACTTTCAGGAAGCCGTCGAACTTCAGCACCGACCCGGTGACGCGGAACAGGTACGGTCCACCGTCGGCAGCGGCGTGGATATCCACGCTGGTCTGGTCGAACAGCGCCGCATTCATCTGTGAAGCCACGAAGCGCTGCCAGATGAGCTTGTACACCTTGTATTCATCTTCCTTCAGATACCGGCGGATGGCGTCCGGGTGGCGCGCCGCCGAAGTCGGCCGGATAGCCTCGTGCGCATCCTGCGCGCCCTTTTTCGATCGGAAGAAGTTCGGCTTCTCCGGCAGGTAGGAAGTCCCGAACTCCGAGCCGATCACCTGTCGCACTTCGCCCAGCGCATCGTCCGCGACGCGGGTGGAATCCGTGCGCATATAGGTGATCAGGCCGACCAGGCCCTCTTCGCCAAGTTCGACGCCCTCGTAGAGATGCTGCGCCAGCATCATGGTGCGCTTCACGCTGAAGCGCAGCTTGCGCGCCGCATCCTGCTGCAGCTTGCTGGTAGTGAAGGGCGGAGGCGCGCTGCGCCGGCGCTCCTTGGTCTCGACTGATGCCACCGTCCACGCCGCCCCCTGCAGCAGCTCGCGCAGGCGTGTGGCTTCCTCGCCGTTGGGGATCTCGATCTTTTCTTCGCCGCGGCCGACAAAACGCGCGTCGAACGCGGGAGGCTTCTGTGCAGCCAGGTGCGCGTCCAGCGTCCAGTACTCCTTCTTCTCGAAGGCTTTGATCTCGCGCTCGCGCTCCACGATGAGCCGCAGCGCCACCGTCTGCACGCGCCCGGCGGAAAGCCCGCGGCGAACCTTGTCCCACAGCAGCGGCGAGACCTGATAGCCCACCAGGCGGTCGAGCACACGGCGCGCCAGTTGCGCGTCCACCAGATGCTGGTCGATCCCGCGCGGATGCGCGAACGCCTCGCGCACCGCCTTGGCCGTGATCTCGTTGAACGTGACGCGATGCACCGGGACGCCGGCGGCTTTCTTGGCTTTCTTCCTGCGCCCGCCGTTGGGCGTGAGCTCTTCCGCCAGATGGGCGGCGATGGCTTCGCCTTCGCGGTCCGGGTCGGGCGCCAGGTAGATGGCCGCCGCCGACTGCGCCAGCTTCTTCAGCTTGGCCACCACTTTTTCCTTCCCGGGAATGACGACGTAGTCGGTCTCGAACCCGTTGGAGACGTCCACGCCCAGCGTGGTCTTGGGCAGGTCTTTGACGTGGCCGAAGGACGCTTCGACTCCGTACTCCCTGCCGAGATACTTTTCGATCGTCTTGGCCTTGGCGGGCGATTCGACGATGACGAGGTTCTTGGGCAATTCGTTTCCTCTCGAAGGAAGCTAGCATGGAACGCGCGTGCCTCGCTAGCTGGAAGGCGCTTTCCGCTGTCCGCTCTCCGCTTTCCGACTTCCTGTCAACGTTCCCTCAGGCACATCACTGGACCTGTTCAGGGACCGCCTTAGACCCGTCAGCATCCGGCGCACGTCCTCAAGTTCTTCCTGGAGCGTCCGGTATGCGCTGGAGGTCAAATACTCGAGGTCCTTGGCCACGAGCAAGTGGCATTCCAATTCGCTCGCGGAGCCGAGCGCAATCTGGCCAAACCTCGCCAACTCGCCATCCGTTTGCCGCCCGCATCCTTCCGCCAAGTTGGCTTCAATGGACAGGCAGGCACGACGCATTTGGCTGGTCAAGCCGAACAGTTCATCCTTCGGAAGCGATTTCGTTTCACGATACAACCTGAGCGTAAGACGGTGCGCCTGCTGCCAGGCGCGCAAGTCACGGAAGTTTCTCATTCAAGACTCGCTTTCCGCGGTCCGCAGTCCTTCTTCCGCCAAAACCCGTGAGACAACGGAAAGCGGAGAGCGGATAGCGAAGAGCGCGCATTCAAGACTCGCTTTCCGCGGTCCGCAGTCCTTCTTTCGCCAAACCCGTGAGACAACGGAAAGCGGATAGCGGAGAGCGGAGAGCGCATTAAAAGCTCCTCACAAAATTCTTCCCCGGCAACTGCCGCACTTTGCCCGCCAGTTCCAGCTCGAACAGGGCGGCGAAGATCTCCGAAGCCGAGACCTCCGGTTCCAGCTTCACCACCAGGTCGTCGATGTGGGTGGATTCGTCCGGCTTCAGCAGGGAGAGGACTTTCCTCTCGTGAGGAGCGAGCGAGTCCTCGCCGAATAGAGATGCAGTGGAGGGGCCTGCGGATTCAGAGAGGAGCTGCGGGGCGAGTTCGCCGCGGACTTCGGCGGGCAGCTCGTCCCATACGTCTTCCCAGGTGGCCACGAGCTTTGCTCCCTGCTTGATCAGCGTGTGCGGTCCCCAGGAGTTCCTGTTGGTCACGTTGCCGGGCACGGCAAAGACTTCGCGGTTCTGCTCCAGCGCGCAACGCGCCGTGATGCGGGTGCCGCTGTACTCGCCGGCTTCCACCACCAGCACGCCCAGCGCCAGCCCGCTGATGATGCGGTTGCGGATGGGGAAGTTCTGCGGGGCCGCGAACGTTCCGGCAGGGAATTCGGAGAGGACAGCGCCGCCCAGAGCGAGCAGGCTGTCCGCCAGCTTGCGGTTCTCGCGCGGATAGACCACGTCCACGCCGGTGCCGAAGACGGCCACGGTGCGCCCGCGGGCCGTGATGGCGCCGCGGTGAGCGGCCGCGTCGACGCCGCGCGCCAGGCCGCTGGTGATCACCAGGCCGCGGGCGGCGAGATCGGCCGCGAGGCGTTCCGCCATCCCCATGCCGTAGGGCGAAGGATGCCGCGTGCCCACCACTGCAATGGCCGGCCGCGAGAGCGCACTAACGTCGCCGCGCACGTAAAGCACGACCGGCGGGTCATAGATCTGGCGCAACAGCGGAGGATAGGCGGCGTCTTCGAGCGTCAGCAGCTCGGCTCCGGCCGCCGTCGCCCGCAGCATCTCTTCGCGCGCCAGTTCGAGCGAACGTCCCGTCGCCAGCGCCTGCGCCGAGACCGCCTGCAGACCGACGGCTTCCAGCTCGGTCAGCGAAGCGCGAAACACCTGCTCGACGCCGCCAAAGTGTTCCACCAGCTTGCGCGCCCGCGTCGGCCCGAGCTGCGGCGTGAGCGCGATTGCCAGCCATTGGAGGCGGCGGTCGCTCGTGGCCGAGGGTGGATTGGATGGTGAGTCTGACAAGCTACTAGCGGCTAGCTCCTGGCTTCTAGCGAAAACATGGAACCCAGTACCTGGAACCGTTTCAAAAATCAGTTTTCGGAGGGGCACGGCTTCAGCCGTGCCGTTCCGGGTCCTATAAGCTGCGGGCTTTAGCCCTTGAGGGCAGCCCTCCGACCCCGAAAAAACATTCTTGAGACCACCTTTGGTACCCAGTGAAATGCGTGGCCGAGCTACCGGGACATTGCTTCTGGGTATCTGTGTGTATCCGCGTTGATCCGCGGCGAAAAACGGAGGGGCCCGCGCGGGACTGTACACGCAGCGGAAAATCGCTGTCAACTGTTTCCCTGAAGTGGAAGGCACTCTGCCCCAAGATCCTTCGCTCCGGTATCCCGCGCTGGTACGTTCGCGCGGGAGCCCTCCGTCGCTCAGGATGACGGCCTGCAATGGGTTATCCGTGTCCATTCCGTGTGGATCTGTGGCCAAGAGCTGTTTGCTAGCAGCTAGCAGCTAGTAGCTAGTAGCTGTAGAATTCCGCCGTCATGGGGTATGTGCGCATCTCGGCCATCTCCTTCCTGAACACTGCGCCCTTGATGTGGGACTTCGAGCACGGCCCGCCGCGTGCCGGATTCGAGGTGCGCTATACCGTGCCCGCGCAGTGCGCCGAGCAGTTGCGCACCGGCGCGGCCGACGTGGGCATCATCCCGGTCATTGCCTACGAGACCATCCCGGACCTGGCCATCATTCCCGGCGTGTCGATCTCCGCGCGACGCTCGGTGCGTTCCATTCTGCTGGTGGCGAAGAAACCGATTGAAGAAGTGGAAACCGTCGCGGCGGATACTTCCTCGCGGACTTCGGTAGCGCTGGCTCGGGTGTTGTTCGCCAAGTGGTGGGGCGGGCAGCGGCATTTCCACGCCATGCAGCCGGATCTTGACGCCATGCTGGCGGCCTGCGACGCGGCTCTGCTCATCGGCGATCCGGCACTCACCGTGGATCGCTCCCGCCACCTCACCTACGACCTGGCCGAAGAATGGAACCGGTTCACCGGCAAGCCTGCCGTGTTCGCCTTCTGGGCGGTGCGCGCGGAAGCAGCCCAGCCGGAGCTAGCGCGCGTCTTCCAGCAGTCACGCGACCACGGCCTGGAGCCGGAGAACGTCCAGGTCCTCGCCCGCGAGTGGGCGCCGCGCGTCGGCATCAGCGAGAGGGAAGTGGCCAGCTACCTGACGGAGAACATCGACTACGCCTTCGACGCCGAGCACCGCGAGGGCCTGGAGCTGTTCTACCGCCACGCCGTGGACTGCGGCGTGATTGCAGCAATAAGGCCGCTGGTGTTCTTGGGGCAGAAGGTGGCGGCGGGGTAAGAGACGCCAGTTTACTCTGCCCCGCCCCGTCTTTTCCGTATCTCGATATTCAGCCGCTTGATCTTCTGATTCAGTGTCGAGAGCGGGATGCGGAAGCGTTCCGCGGCCTCGGTCTGGTTCCAGGAGGTTTTTTCGAGCATGTCGGTGATGATGCGACGCTCGCAGTCCTCGATGATGTCGAACAGCGAGGCGTCGGGGTTCGAGGCCAGCAGGCTCACCGGCGTGCCCCGGCCGACGATGAGGTCGGGCAAGAGGTCGATGCCGATCACCGGGCCGGTAGAGAGCACCACGGCGCGCTCGATGACGTTTTCCAGCTCGCGCACGTTGCCCGGCCACTGGTAGTCCATCAGCGGGCGCAGGGCTTCGGCCGAGACCTGGCGCACCGGCTTGTCGTTCTCCGCGGCGTACTTCTTGAGGAAGTGCTCGACCAGCAGCGGGATGTCCTCGCGGCGGGCGCGCAGCGGCGGCAGGTCGATGGTGATGACGTTCAGCCGGTAGTAGAGGTCTTCGCGGAACCGGCCTTCGGCCACCATCTGCTTGAGGTCGACGTTGGTGGCCGCGATGACGCGCACGTCCACCTGGATCTCCTGCACGCCGCCCAGGTGCATGAACTTGCGGTCCTGGAGCACGCGCAGGATCTTGGACTGCGTCTCCAGGCTCATGGTGCCGATCTCGTCGAGGAAGATGGTGCCGCGGTCGGCCACTTCGAACAGGCCCTTTTTCGACGCGATAGCGCTGGTGAAGGCGCCCTTGACGTGCCCGAAGAGCGTGGACTCCAAAAGGTCCGGCGGCATGGAGCCGGTGTTCACGGGCACGAACGGACGGTCGCGGCGCGGCGAGTTGGCGTGAATGGCCTTGGCGATCAGCTCCTTTCCGGTGCCGCTTTCGCCCTGCAGGAGCACGGTCGAGCGGCTGGGCGCGACCTGCGCCACCAGGTCGAAGATTTTGAGCATGGCGTCGCTCTTGCCCACGATGTTCTCGAAGTTGTAGCGCTGCTTGAGGGCGCGCTTGAGCTGGACGACTTCTTCTTCGGCGCGGCGGCGGGCGATGGCGGTGCGAATGTCGGCCAGCAGCTTCTCGTTGTCCCAGGGCTTCTGCACGAAGTTGGAAGCGCCGCCCTGCATGGCGGCGACGGCATTTTCCACCGTGCCGTAAGCGGTGATCATGATGACGGGCACGATGGGGTCGCGCTCGCGGATCTCGCGCAGCACGTCGAGGCCGTTGCGGTCGGGCAGCGCCAGGTCGAGCAGGACGAGCTCGAAGGGACGCTCGCCCAGCGCCGCCAGGCCCGCCTCCGCGTTGGCCGCGACGCGCACCTCGTAGTGTTCCAGGTCGAGCAGCGTCTCGAGCGACTCCCGGATGGCCGCCTCATCGTCAATGATGAGGATGGCCGCGGGCGCAGTCTCTTCGCGGTTGAACGGCGGGCGCGTGATGACAGCGCTTTCAGACATCAGAGGTCCCTCGCTGCGCCCGGGATTTCGGCTGCGGGCTCCCGCCTCGGCTCGCGCCGCTCGCCTCGCTCACGCCTGCAAGTCGCCTCAAACACGCACCGCCTTCCTTACCCGCGGGAACTCCAGATGGAACGTGGTGCCCTCGCCGGGACGACTTTCCACGCGAATCTTGCCCGCGTGTTCAGAAATGATTCCGTAGGTGACCGACAAGCCCAGGCCGGTGCCGCGGGGCTGGCCGCCGCCGGCGCCGTTCTTGGTGGTGAAGAACGGATCGTAGATGCGGCTCAGGTGCTCCTGGGCGATGCCCACGCCGGTATCGCTCACGCTGACGCGGGCGGCGTCGCCGTTCGAGGTGGCGACTCTGAGCGTGCCGCCTTCGGGCATGGCGTCACGCGCGTTCAGAAACAGGTTCAGGAACACCTGCTGCAGTTTGCCGAAGTTGCCGTAGACGGGAACCGGGGCGTCGCTGAGCTGCGTCTCCACCTGCACGCGCGACTGCCTGAGCTGGTGCTCCAGCAGCGTGAGTGTGTCGCGGATGACCTTGTTCAGGTCGACGTCGGTGAACTCGGTAGCGCTGGTGCGCGAGAAGTTCAGCAGGCTGTTGACAATCTCCGAGGCGCGGAAGGTCTGGCGCGTGATCTTCTCCAGCAATTCCTGCTGCCGGGGATCGCGCGGCATCTGCTTGGCCAGCATCTGCGCATAGGAGGAGATGACGGCCAGGGGCGTATTGACCTCGTGGGCCACCCCCGCCGCCAGCAGGCCGATGGACGACATCTTGTCAGCCTGGGAGAGCTGGGCTTCCAGTTCCACGCGTTCGGTGATGTCATCCAGGATGATCAGCCGGCCGATGAGCTCGAAGCTGCGCGTCACCAGGGGCGCGATGGCGATATTGGCGATGCGCGTCTCGCCCGCGGGCGACGTCAGCCGGAACTTGTACAGGTTGCGGATGCCGGGGGTCTGGCGGCCGCGGTAGAACTCTTCGGCGAACTCGGCCGGCATGACTTCGGCCAGCGGGCGGTTGAGCGCCTGCGCGCGCGGCGTGGCGAACATCACTTCCATCTGCGAGTTCCAGCTCTCGATGCGGTCCTCGAGGTCCACCGCCATCACGCCCACGCTGATGCTCTCGACGATGTTCTCGCTGAATTCCTTGAGGCGCTCGTACTGCGCGGCCTTCTGCTCGAGCGACGCCACCAGGCGCGCGTTCTGCACCGCGATGCCGACGTAACCGGCCAGCGTCTCCAGCAGCTCGACGTCCTCGGAGTCGAGGAAGTCGCCTTCCACGGTTTTGCCCAGTCCGATTACCGCCACCATGCGGTTCTGCACCAGGGCGGGGATGAAGTAGTTCAGGTCAAGCTGGGCGATGGTGTGCTGCGCGCCGGGCGCTTCCCGCCAGGCGTGCCCGGTGTGCTCGAAGAAGAGGTGGCCTTCCTGCCACTCCGGACGCGAGGCCGCGAGGAAGCTGAGGTCGAGCTCGCCGGCGTAGGAGATGCCGTGCGAGCGGGCCAGCGCCAGGCGGCCGGCGTCATCGGCCAGGAAGACGGCGACGCGGTCCACCAGCAGGGTGCGCGCCAGGCGGTCCACGACGGAGGCCAGCATGCGGTCGAGGTTGGTCTCGGAGTTCAGCTCGCGGCCGAACTCGATGAGCGTCTGGCGATAGTCGTAGCGGCGGCGGTAGAAAACGCGGTCCAACCGCTCCTGGATCCACTTCTTGAAGGGTTCGAACAGCAGCGCGGTCACGATGATGGCGGCGATCAGGCCGTAGGTGCCGGTGCCGGGCAGTTGCGTGTGCACGAGCTCGGCCACCAGCCCGACCATCCCGAAAAACACGCCCACGATGGCTGCGGTAGCCAGCGTGTAGGCCATGCCGCGCTTGAAGATCAGGTCCACGTCCATCAGCCGATAGCGCACGATGGCGTAGCCGAAGGTCAGCGGCAGGAAGACCAGGGAGAAGGCCGAGATCTTCATCCACCCCGTGGGCAGCGCGCCCGCCAGATAGGGCAGCACGTAGAGAAGGGTGAAGGGCGTGATGGCCAGCACGGTGCCGCGCGTCACCCACTTCATCTGCTGGCGGAGGATGGGCGTATCGGCGTGGCGGTAGGTGTGCCACAGGATCCCGGCTGCGATGGCGAAGCAGACCACCAAATAGACCAACTGAAGGCGGTCCAGGTTCCAGCGCAGCAGCTCGTTGCCTGCGAGCTGCGTGACAGCAAAGACCTGGATCAGCAGCAGCCCGGCGCCCGGAGCGTACACGGCCGCCGGAAGCCAGCGGTGGCGGCGCACGAATTCCTTGTTCTCCGGGAAGGTCAGGGCGAAGTGCAGGAAGAGCGCCGGCTGCAGCAGTCCGGCGACGACGTTCGACCAGTAAACGATCTGATCAAAGTCGCTCCACGACTGGTCCACGGGCGAGAGCTTTCCCGTGTACTTGAAGGAATAGAAGATGAACGAGACCAGGCAGAAGACGTAAAAGTGCGTGGACTTGGGCGCGGTCCAGCGGCGCAACAGGATGTACATGCCGATGCCGAGATACACCAGCGCGATCAGGCGCAGGCCGGCGTTCAGGCTCTTGTCGGCAGGTGCGAGGATGACGGGCACATCGAGCGGGACCTGCTGGCGCACCAGGCTGTAGGTAGCCTTGGTCCAGATGCCGGCGCGGTACATGGCGCGGTTCAGCGCGCCCACTTTGCTTACCGGCTGCTGATTGACAGCGGCCAGCCGGTCGCCGACTCGAATGCCGGCCTTTTCGCCAGGTCCGCCCGGCAGGACCCGTTCGGCGCGCAACCCGGCATCACTTTCCACCCACCAGACGCCGTCGTCGGGGACGGGGTAGCGCTGCTCCTGCTGCCAGTTGGTCCACGCGAAGATGATCGCGGCCACCGTGAACAGCCCGAGCACGGCGGCAGTCAGGCGGACTTGCAGCTCTCGCTTCAACGAACCCTTCGTCGCGCGCGCGGCGCGGCCGTTACCCCTTGGATTCGGGGGCTCGGTGTTAAGATGCAAGTTACGTTCCACAGGCTGTAGGAGCGGCTGTAGCTAACTCCTTTCGCCGCTGGCCCTTAGCAAATTATATGCCTGAACCGCGGCTCAGAATGCGGTTTTTGGGATGAACGTATGGTTTATTGTAAGTAACCTCCCGCACCTTTGATCCGACATTGGAGTGACGAAGTGTAGGCAGAGAGCAACATCGTACGCGCCGATTTCTCGGTTCCGAGTGGTCACACCCGGCATAAAATCCCCGGGAGGTTGAAACCATGCACCGGCTCCTGTTGGCGACCTTCGTGGTTTTTCTTTGGCGTCCGCCGCTCCTGGCCGAGGATGCGGGCAAGGTGGCGCGAGTGCTGCCTGAAGGCTTCATCACCCGGGCCGCGGCGACGGCAGAGGCCCGGGTCCCTGATCCGGTAGCCTGGAACGACGTCCTGCGCACCAGCCGGCAGGGCCGCATGCGCCTGAGCCTGGTGGATGGCTCGCTGCTTACGCTGGGCAGCGAATCCGAGCTGCGCGTGGTGAAGCACGATGCGCAGTCGCAACAGTCGCTGGCCGAACTGCTCTACGGCCGCATGCGTGCGCGCGTCGTGAAGATGACCAAGCCCACGGCCGGGTTTGAAGTGCGCACGCCCACGGCGGTGGTGGGGGCCATCGGGACCGAGTTCGCCATCGACGCCACGCGCAGCAGCGCCGCGGCCAACCAGATCAACACGCTCGCTGACCTCACGCCCGGCGCGCTGCCCGGCCCCAATATGCAGCAGCCCACGCTGGCCGACTTCCACGCTGTCGAAGAGACCATCGTCTACGGCCTGGAGCGCATCACCGGCGTGCGCAACATTGATCCCAAAGTAGTGGGCGTAGTGTACCTGCTGGCCGGCGAGTTCACCATCGTGCGCCGCGGACACCCGCCCACGCCGCCGCGGCCCGCCCAGCCGGGTGCGCTGCCGCTGAGCCCCGGCCCGTTCGACTTCGAACCCGATTGCGGAGGCGCTGTCGACCTCACGCAGATGGATGGCGACGACAAGGACGACCTCAAGTACGAAGTCACCGGCCTGGGCACCTCGACCGGCGAAGCGTTCCAGGTGCGCGTGCGCAACCTGCGGCCGTGTCCGGTGGAGGTCTTCGTGCCGCACGGCGCGGTGCTGAAGCCCAAAGGGTTCATCGGAAGGGTGATTGCGGGCATCCTGGGCGGTGGCGGTCCCGCGCTCAAAGACTTCCAGAAGATGATGACGGAAGGAACCACAGCGGAGGTGGCGGCGCGCTCGGTCTCTCCACCCGGCGCCATGCACTTTGCCGTGCCGGAGAGCGGCGAAGCCACGTTCAACCTGCGTGCCTTCTGCCTGGAGCTGGAGAAGCTGGCGCCGGCCAGGAACACCTCCTACAAGTTCGCCTCACCCAAAGAGAGCGGGGAAGAACTACGCTCGCGCCGCCTGATCAGTTCCGCCTACACCCAGTTCCTCACCGGCCAGGCGCGGCCCAAGCTGACCACCCTGGACAGCCTGATGCAATGGTCCATCTGGGCCAGCCAGGAGAAGATGGACGAAAAGAAATTCCGCCGCGCCTTCACCGACCTGGTGGAGAAGAACATGAAGGCGCAGAAAAAGTGGAACAAAGAGGCGGAGAAACAGGCAGAGGCCGCCGCCGCCGATTTGTGGCAGAACGTCAGCAAAGTGCTGGCGGCCACGCCGTAGTTCAACCTTCGTTTCCCCACGTACGCGCCAAAGACGGGCGCGAACGTTGATTGGATAACAGCGAAGGCTCCGACTCGACCCGGTAGTCTTTGGTTAAGGACCAAGGCTGCTGGGGAGGAAGGAGCCCTCGCATGATGATTGTAGGCTGTGATTTTCATCCCAGCTGGGAACAAGT